>NZ_MRUJ01000038.1:0-41006 GCF_002099325.1 Frankia sp. KB5
GCCGGTCATCGTCTCCTGCAGCAACCCGGTGGCGGCAGCGGCGAACTCGGGGCCGCCGAGCGCCGCCGCGAGGCTCACCCGGTCGATGCAGTAGGGCAGCGCCCGGCGGACCGACAGCTCACGCAGCGCGGCCGCGGAGGGCCCATTGAACCCGACGGTGAGCGCCAGGGTGACCCCGACCCCGTCGACCACGAGACGGGGGTCGTTCGCCCTGGCGAGCTCCACGGCCCGGCTGTCGGGTATCTTCCCGTCGAGCGACATGTCCGCGTCGCCGCTCTCCAGCTCCTGCTGCATGGCCTCCGGACTCAGGCCGTCGAAGATCGTTATATGGTCGGGCAGGGCGCGGCGGATCCCGTCCGAGGACGCGCTCCACGATGGGCTGCGCGACAGCCGGTACCCCTCGCCGGGGGCGACCGTGAACCGGTACGGCCCGGCCGAGACCAGGTTGTGCAGGTACTCCAGCGAGTCCGGCGGGTAGGCCAGGGCCTCCAGCGGCACCGGGGAGGCCGCCGGCAGCGCCAGCACGTCCACGAAGTCGTTCACCGGGGCCAGTAGGTGGAACGCGAGCGTGTCGTCGCCGACGATCTCGATGCCCTCCACGGTGCTGCTCTCGACGAAGGCCGCGGCGTCGGCGACCGGGGTCGCCGCCAGCTGGGCACAGAACTCCCGGAATCCGACGATGGTCGCCGTGAAGTAGCCGCGCAGCGGTGACGGGTTCGGGGGCGTGCACAGTCGCTTGATGCCGCGGGCGACGTCGTTGGCAGTGATCCGGCGCTGGTTGGGGGTGTCCCAGCGCGCCGCGGGACGCAGCCGCACCGTGTAGACCAGCCCGTTCTCGGTGACGACCGGCGCGCCGACGGCGAGGTCCGGCCGCGGGATGGTCGACTTCGTCGTGTCCTCGTCGGAGGGATAGCTGTACAGCTGGCGGGTCACGAGCCGGCTGACCGCCCGCTCGCCGGGCTGGTCGGCCCAGCCCGGATCGCCACTGGGCATCCACTGGGTGACGATCCGCAGCGTGCCGCCCGGCTTGCCGGACGGAGGGGGCGTGGTGGTCGTCGCCGGGGTGGGACTGGCAGCGAGCTCACGCGATCCGTCCCCCGAGCCACCGCTGCAGGCGGTCACCGTGGCAGCCAGGACCGTGGCGAGCAGGATCGTGGCGAGCACGGACACGAGGCGAGGCAGCCGGCCTCCACGGCCGCGACCACTCCCGCGGCCGGGACCAGGGCGCGGGCCGAACTGGGCGTTCAATTCTTCAGCAGCAGACCGAGACCGACGATGCAGGTGAACCAGATGATCCCAACAGCGATGGTCAACCGGTCGAGGTTCTTCTCCACGACCGAGGACCCACCCAGCGACGAGGACACGCCGCCGCCGAACAGGGTGGACAGCCCGCCTCCCTTGGCTCGGTGCAACAGCACAAGCATGATCATCAGAATACTCGCGACAATCAGGGCGATCGACAGACCGATCGTCATCTAGACCAGCTCCCGCTCCTCGGGGAAGTGGCAGGCCGCTCGGTGCCCAGGCCGAACCTCCGACAAGGGCGGTTCCACCGTCCTACACACCTCCTCGGCCTTCCAGCAACGTGGGTGGAACCGGCACGCCTTGAGGGGATCGGGCGGGCCGGACACGTCGCCACGCAACAGTATCCGCTCTCACCGACAGTGCTTCGCCTGGTCCGGTGGTCCGGCACCGGGACGGCCGGCGGCAGGGCGAGTGCGCGGTAGGCGAGTGTACGGACGCGTCCGCCGTCAGGCCGGCGGCCCGCTGCGCACGATGCCGACGAACTCCTCGGCGACCAGGCTCGCCCCGCCGACCAGCCCGCCGTCCACGTCCGGCATGGTGAACAGCTCGCCGGCGTTCGCTGCCTTCACCGAGCCGCCGTAGAGGACACGGATCCCCGCGGCGATCTCATCGCCGTACTGACTGGCCAGCTGGCCGCGGACCGCCGCGCACATGTCCTGGGCGTCCTGCGCGGAGGCGGTGCGGCCAGTGCCGATCGCCCACACCGGCTCGTAGGCGATGACGATCGTCGCGGCCTGCTCGGCGGTGATGCCAGCCAGCGACCGCTCGAGCTGACGCAGCACGTGCTCGACCTGGGTGCCGGCGGCCCGGATCTCCTCGGGCTCCCCCACGCACAGGATAGGGGTGAGCCCCACGGAGAAGGCCGCCTTCGCCTTGGCCGCCACCAGCGCGTCGTCCTCGTGGTGGTCGGCCCGGCGCTCGGAGTGCCCGACGACGACGTAGTCGCAGCCGRGCTTGGCCAGCATCGCCCCGCTGATGTCACCGGTGTGCGCACCCGACGCGTAGGGGGAGAGGTCCTGCCCGCCGTAGGCGATGGCGAGCTTGTCCCCGTCCACCAGGGTCTGCACGCTGCGCAGATCGGTGAACGGCGGGAGAACGACGACCTCGACGGTCTCCAGCTCGGCGGGCTTGAGATCGAAGGCGATCTTCTGCACCAGCGCGATCGCCTCGAGGTGATTGAGGTTCATCTTCCAGTTGCCGGCTACCAGCGTCCGTCGGCCGGTGCCCTTGACGCCGGCGGCGCCCTTTGAACCGGCAGCGCCCTTCACCGACCTGTCCTTGCCCACGCCGTCCTCGTCCTTCCCGGATCCCCTGTTCTTCCCGGATCCCCTGTCGGAACCTCGCTCAGATCTTCCCCGGCCCAGCAGGGCCATCAGCCGGCCCCGGCCCCGGAGGTCCCGCGGACGCCGGACGTCCCGCGGAGGCCGGACGTCCCGCGGAAATCAGACATCGAGGGCCGCGAGCCCGGGCAGCGTCTTGCCCTCCAGGTATTCCAGGCTCGCGCCGCCGCCGGTCGAGATGTGACTGAAGGCATCCTCCGGGATGCCGAGCGTGCGGACCGCCGCGGCGGAGTCGCCACCACCCACGACGGAGAACCCCTTGCCGGCGGCGACCGCCCCGGCCACCCCCCGGGTGCCCGCGGCGAACGGCGCGAGCTCGAACACGCCCATCGGCCCGTTCCAGAAGACCGTGGCCGCTCCGGCCAGCCGCGCGGCGAACAGCTCCGTCGACGCCGGGCCGATGTCGAGCCCGAGCCAGCCGGCGGGGATGGCGTCAGCCGCGACGACGGCGGTGTCCGCGTCGGCGGCGAACCTGTCCGCGACGACGACGTCGGTCGGCAGCACGATCCGCTCCCCGCCCTCGGCGAGCAGCTCCTTGCACGTTTCGATCATCTCGGTCTCCAGCAGCGACCCGCCGACCCCGTGACCGAGCGCCGCCAGGAAGGTGAAGCACATCCCCCCGCCGACGAGCAACGCGTCGACCTTGGGCAGCAGCGCGCGGATCACGCCGAGCTTGTCGGACACCTTGGACCCGCCGAGCACGACACTGTAGGGACGCGCCGGGTCGCTGCTGAGCCGGCGGAGCACTTCCAGCTCGGTAAGCACGAGCCGACCCGCGGCGTGCGGCAGCCGCTTCGGGACGTCGGCGACGCTGGCATGGGCCCGGTGGACCGCGCCGAAGGCGTCCCCGACGTAGAACTCGGCGAGCGCCGACAGCTCGTCGGCGAAAGCCGCGCGGATCGCCGCGTCCTTGCTGGTCTCCCCGGCGGCGAAGCGCAGGTTCTCCAGCAGGACCACCTCGCCGTCCCCGAGTCCGGCGACCACCTCGCGGGCATGCGCACCGGCGATGTCACCGCTGCCGTCGCCGGCGAACGCCACCGGCCGGCCCAGCAGCTCGGCGAGCCGACCCGCCACCGGCTCCAAGGAGTACTTCGGGTCCGGTTCGCCCTTCGGCCGGCCCAGGTGCGAGCTCACGACCACCCGGGCGCCCCGGTCCAGCAGCGCGGAGATGGTCGGGACGCTGGCGCGGACCCGGCCGTCGTCGGTGATGCGCGGGGTGTCACCGGAACGATCCAGCGGCACGTTCAGGTCACTGCGGACCAGCACTCGGTGCCCGGCGACCTGCAGGTCGTCGATCGTCCTCACGCTTCGTTACTCCATTGGGGAGAGAAATTGTCGAGGAAGAGCCGGAGAGGATCCTCTCCGGCCCGGTCGGGAGGAACGGCCGGGGAGGACCGGCGCCGCCCGACGGGTTTCGCCTGCCGGCGGCGCGCGGGCCCAGCGGCGCGCGGCGACCAGCGGCGCGCGGGCCTAGAGACGCGCGGCGACCAGCGCGGTCAGGTCGACCAGCCGGTTGGAGTAGCCCCACTCGTTGTCGTACCAGCCGACGACCTTCACCTGATTGCCGGCGGACATCGTCAGCAGCGAGTCAAACGTGCAGGACGCCGGGGTGTTGACGATGTCAGAGGAGACGATCGGGTCCTCGGTGTAGACAAGGTAGCCCTTCAGCGGGCCCTCCGCCGCCGCTTTGAACRCCGCGTTGACCTCTTCCTTGCTGGCCTTCTTGTCCAGGGTGGCCACCAGGTCGGTGACCGAGCCGTCGAGGACCGGCACCCGCATCGCCAGTCCGTCGAGCTTGCCCTTGAGGTGGGGCAGGACCAGCGCGGTGGCCTTCGCCGCACCCGTGGTGGTCGGGATGATGTTCTGCGCCGCAGCCCGCGCCCGCCGCAGGTCCGAGTGCGGGAAGTCCAGGATGACCTGGTCGTTGGTGTAGGCGTGGATGGTGGTCATCAGCCCCTGGCTGATACCGAAGGCCTCGTCGAGCACCTTCGCCATCGGCGCGACGCAGTTCGTCGTGCAGGATGCGTTGGACAGGATGTGGTGCCTGGCCGGGTCGTAGGCGTCGTCGTTCACGCCTATCACCACAGTGATGTCCTCGTCCTTGGYCGGCGCCGAGATGATGACCTTCTTGGCACCCGCCTGCAGGTGCTTGCCCRCATCCGCCGCCTTGGTGAAGCGGCCGGTGGACTCGATGACGACGTCCACGCCCAGATCGGCCCAGGGCAGCGCCGCCGGGTCGCGCTCGGCCAGCACCTTGATCACGGTATCACCGACGCGGATACCCTCGTCAACGACACCGACCGCAGCGGACAGCGTACCCAGCGTGGTGTCGTACTTGAGCAGATGCGCGAGAGTCTTGTTGTCGGTCAGGTCGTTGACCGCGACGATCTCGAGATCGTTCCGGTTGCTCGCCGCGAGCGCCCGCCAGAAGTTACGACCGATTCGCCCGAAGCCGTTGACACCCACCCGCGTAGCCACGTCCAGGACTCCCTACCGTCTTGTCTCGTCGTTTCGATAGTCACGCCGTCGTTCCATCGCGACGTCGTCGTTCGGTTGTGACGTTCTCGTTCGTGTGGCGCTGTCGTTCGTGTGGCGCTGTCGAGGCAGGAGCCTAACGAGTTTGCACATCATCGGCGGGAATCCGAACCGTGCGATGTTGGTCTCCTCACACGGTGCGGGCACGCCCCACCCGGAAACTACATCCCATCACATGGCTGCGCTGCCGCACCGCCGGTGCGCCTCCGCGCAGGGCCGGGGGCCGGCAGATCCCGTGGACCCGCGCTGACGCCGGCCGAACCGCCCAGGCGGGCGCCCCACAGGGCGGGTCCCACCCCGAAGAGCCCCGAAGAGCCATCCGATCCCGATGGTGCTACTGGGCCAGTAGTCCACTTGCGGGTATGACTTGCAGGTATGAAATGTCTGGGCCTGACCTGGGCCGCTGTTGCTCAGGCGTTCTCAAGGAGATCCGGGGAGACGCTCGCCTCGGTGTTGGGGATACCGAGCGCGTTGGCCCTCTTGTCGGCGAGCGCCAGCAGCCGGCGGATCCGGCCGGCGACCGCATCCTTGGTCAGCGGCGGGTCCGCGAGYGCGCCCAGCTCCTCCAGGGAGGCCTGCGCGTGCTCGATGCGCAACCGACCGGCCGCCAGCAGGTGCTCCGGGGCGTCGTCGCCGAGGATGCGCATCGCGGCCTGCACCCGGGCGCCGGCGGCCACCGCGGCCCGGGCGGAGCGGCGCAGGTTGGCGTCGTCGAAGTTCGCCAGCCGGTTGGCGGTCGCCCGGACCTCCCGGCGCATCCGCCGTTCCTCCCAGGCGAGCAGGCTGTCGTGCGCACCGATCCTGGTCAGCAGCGCGCCGATCGCGTCGCCGTCGCGGATGACGACGCGATCGACGCCGCGCACGTCCCGGCTTTTGGCCTGGACCCCCAGCCGACGCGCCGCGCCGACCAGGGCGAGCGCGGCCTCTGGACCAGGCGAGGTCACCTCCAGCGAGCAGGACCGACCCGGCTCGGTCAGCGAACCGTGGGCGAGGAACGCGCCCCGCCAGGCCGCCGCGGCGTCACAGGCGGAGCCCGTGACCACCTGCGGCGGCAGCCCGCGCACCGGACGGCCACGCTGGTCGAGCAGGCCGGTGGACCGCGCGAGCTGCTCGCCGTCTCGCTCGACGCGCACGATGTAGCGCACCGAGCGGCGCAGCCCACCGGCGGCCAGCACGGCCACCGTCGAGGGGAAGCCGAAGACCTCGGCGACCTCACGACGCAACCGGCGGGCGGTCGCGCCAGTATCGAGTTCCGCCTCGACCACGATGCGACCACCGACGATGTGCAGCCCCCCACCGAAGCGCAGCAGGGCCGCCATCTCGGCCCGCCGGCAACAGGGCTTCGCGACCCGCAGCCGGCTCAGTTCGTCCTTGACGGTGGCCGTCATCGCCGCCACACCGATCACTCCTTGGCTTCACCGGATGGGGTCCGGCGGACCGGTCCGCCGGACGATGAGTACTGCGTGACCGGCCGCCGGGACGCGGGCGTCGGGCAGGTCGCCTCCGGGAGTCCCGCGAACACCGCAYGGAAGGCCGCGGCGAGCCGGACCGGATCGTGCACGGGCGCGCCGGGGATCCGCACCRGCGCCAGATGGAGCCGGGCACCGACGTCCGCCGCCGCCCGGGCGAGCAGATCGGGGTCGGGCACGGCGGTCGGATCGGCGATCACCACGTCCAGCCGCAGGCCGGGAACGTGCCGGCCGAGGGAGTGGAGATGGGCCTGGGGGGTGTATCCCTCGGTCTCCCCCGGCTGGGCGGTCAGGTTCAACACCATCACCCGGTTCGCCCGGGACGTCGCGATCGCCCGGTTCATCTCAGGAACCAGCAGATGCGGCAGCATGCTCGTGTAGTGCGATCCCGGTCCAAGGATGATCCAGTCGGCCGCGCCCGCCGCGGTCACCGCCTCCGGACAGGCCGGCGGTGCCGCCGGCGACAGCCGGACACCCGCGACCCRTCCACCGGTCGTGGCCACCGCGGCCTGCCCGCGCACCTCGACCTCGGCGGTGGGCGCCGCCGGATCCAGCCCCACGACGTCGGCGACGATATCGATGCCCCTGGTCGACAGCGGCAGCACCCGCCCCCGCACGCCGAGGAGGGTGGCGGCCAAGTCGAGCGCGGCCACCGGTGATCCGGTGCGCTCGGCGAGCGCGGTCAGCACGAGGTTGCCGACCGCGTGCMCGGCGAGCGGCCCGTCGCCGCCGAACCGGTGCTGGAACACGTCCGCCCAGGTGGTCGACCATCCGTCCGGTCCGGCCAGCGCGGCCAGGGCCATTCGCAGATCGCCCATGGGGAGCGCGCCGAGCTCCGCGCGCAGCCGCCCGGAGGATCCACCGTCGTCACCGACGGTCACCACGGCGGTAAGCGCCGAGGTGATCTGCCGGAGCGCGGCGAGCGAGGCGGCGAGCCCGTGGCCGCCGCCGAAGGCGACGACCGCCGGTGCCCGGTCCGGACCGTCGGAGCGCGCGGCTACGCCCTTGAGGTTCACGGATGGTTCACTCCCGTCCCAGGTCACGGTGCACCACCCGGACTCCCACGCCGCCCGCGGCGAGCCGGATGCCGAGCTGCTCGGCGATCGCGACGCTACGGTGCTTGCCGCCGGTGCACCCGACGGCCAGCGTGAGATACCGCTTGCCCTCACGGGCGTAACCCTCGCCGACCAGGCGGAGCAGCGCCGAGTACTGGTCGAGGAAGTCCTGCGCTCCCGGCTGGGCCAGCACATAGTCGCGCACCTGCGGATCGCGGCCGGTGAACGGGCGCAGCGCCTCCACCCAGTGCGGGTTGGGCAGGAACCGGCAGTCGGCGACGAGATCCGCATCCAGCGGAAGTCCGTACTTGTACCCGAACGACACCACCGTGGCGTTGAGCCGGTTGGCGTTCGGCTGCCCGAACGCGGCGTCGATCTTCGACCGCAACTCGTGGACGTTCAGGTCGGTGGTGTCGAGGACCAGGTCGGCCTCGCCGCGCAGCTCGGCGAGCAGAATCCGTTCCCGGCCGATGCCGTCGACCACCCGCTCGTCGCGCTGCAGCGGATGCGGCCGGCGGACGTGCTCGAACCGGCGGATCAGCGCGTCGTCGCTGGCCTCGAGGAACAGCATCCGGGGATGCATGCCCCGCGCGTCGAGCGCCGCGATCGCGGCGCGCAGGTCAGAGAAAAACGGCCGGCCCCGCACGTCCACCACGACGGCGATGCGGCTGATTGCCCCACCGGAACGACGGCCCAGCTCAGCCATGGTGGACAGCAGCTCCGGGGGAAGGTTGTCGACGACGAACCAGCCCAGGTCCTCCAGACACTTCGCCGCGGTGCTGCGCCCGGCGCCGGACAGCCCGGTGATGATCGCCAGATCCAGGGTCGGGGTGGTCATGAGACGGTCTCCGTGTCGAGAATCTCTCCGGTGCGCGGGTCGACGACGGGGGCGGGCGCGTCGGCGCGGCCCGGCGCCGACCGGGCCAGCGCGGTGACGATCGCCGCCGCCGTCCGCGGGCCGATGCCGGACACCTGCGCGATCTGCTCGGCACTCGCCGCCCGTATCTTCGCCACCGAACCGAAGTGGCGCAGCAGGGCCTTGCGCCGGGTGTCACCCAGGCCGGGGACCTCGTCGAGGGCGGAGGCCACCATGGCCGTGGACCGCTTCTGCCGGTGGTAGGCGATGGCGAAGCGGTGCGCCTCGTCGCGCACCCGTTGCAGCAGGTAGAGCGCCTCGGACGTCCGCGGGAGGATGACCGGGTCCGCGGTGTCCGGCAGCCAGACCTCCTCCAGCCGCTTCGCCAGCCCGCACAGCGCCACCCCGCCGGGGCCGGCGTCGATGCCGAGCTCGTCGAGCGCCCGGGCCGCCGCAGCCACCTGGGGCGCCCCGCCGTCCACCACGACGAGGTTCGGCGGGTAGGCGAACCGGCGCGGCCGCCCGGTCCCCGGATCGATCGGCTGCGCGGCACCCGGCGCGCCGGCGATGTCGCCAAGCTCGGCGATGTCGGCGATGTCGGCGGTGCGGGACCGCTCGGCGAGGTAGCGCGAGAACCTCCGGTGGATGGTTTCGTACATGCTCGCCACGTCGTCCCCGGCACCCTCCCGGCCGGCACCCTCCCGGCCGGCGATGCCGCGGATCGCGAACCTGCGGTACTCGGACTTGCGCGGCAGGCCGTCCTCGAACACGACCATGCTCGCCACGACGTTCGTGCCCTGGGTGTTCGAGACGTCGAAGCACTCGATGCGCAGCGGCGCGTCGGGCAGCTCCAGGGCCTCCTGAAGCTCGGCGAGGGCACGGCTGCGGGCGGTGAGGTCACTGGCCCGCTTCGTCCGGTGCAGCGCGAACGCCTGCTTGGCGTTGCGCTCCACCGTTTCGAGCAGGGTGCGCTTGTCCCCACGGCGGGGCACGCGGACCTCGACGCGGCTACCCCGGGCCGCGCCGAGCAGTTCGGTGACCGCCTCGACATCGGGCGGCAGGGCGGGCACCAGGATCTCGCGGGGGATGCCTTCCCCCTGGGATCCCGCGGTGGTCGTGGGCACCGTCGAACCGGCGGTCCCGGTCGAGGCCGCTCCCGTGCCGTCGAGGTACTCCTGGGTGAGGAACTGCTCGACGAGGTCCGCGGTCGTGACCTCGTCGAGCTTGTCGACGACCCAGCCCCGCTGGCCGCGTACCCGCCCGCCACGCACGTAGAACACCGCGACGGCGGCCTCCAGCTCGTCCTCGGCGAAGGCGATGACGTCGGCGTCGGTGCCGTCGGGCAGGACCACGGCCTGCTTCTCAACCGCACGGCGCAGGGCGCCGATGTCGTCGCGCAGCCGCGCGGCGCGTTCGTACTCCTGGGCCTGCGCCGCCTGCTGCATCTCCCGTTCGAGCCGACGCAGGTAACGGCCCGTCTGCCCGGACATGAAGTCGCAGAAGTCCTCGACGATCTCCCGATGGGTGGCCGCGTCGACCCGTCCCACGCAGGGTGCCGAGCACCGGTCGATGTACCCGAGCAGGCACGGCCGTCCGACCTGCGCGGCCCGTTTGAAGACCCCGCCCGAGCATGTGCGGGCGGGGAAGACCCGCAGGAGCAGATCGAGGGTCTCCCGGATGGCCCAGGCATGCGCGTACGGGCCGAAGTACCGGACGCCCTTGCGCTTGGGTCCCCGCATGACCTGCAGGCGCGGGAACTCCTCGTGGAGGGTCACGGCGAGACTCGGGTAGCTCTTGTCGTCGCGGTAGCGGACGTTGAAGCGCGGGTCGAACTGCTTGATCCACGTGTACTCGAGCTGGAGGGCCTCGACCTCGGTCGAGACGACGGTCCAGTCGACCGAGCTCGCCGAGGAGACCATGTGCTGCGTACGCGGATGGAGGGTGTGCAACTCGGCGAAGTAGTTGGCCAGCCGGGCCCGCAGGTTCTTGGCCTTGYCGACATAGAGCACGCGACCGTGCTCGTCACGGAAACGATAGACACCGGGTGTCTCGGGGATCGAGCCCGGCGCGGGCCGGTAGGACGCCGGATCAGCCATGAACCGAGCCTACGGCGACCTTCATCCCGAGCAAGCAGCACCTGCACGTAACCATTTCATCACGCATAGCGCGCGGGCTTGGCGGCGGGTTCCCTCCGGTGGTGGCGGTAGGGTGACGAGCGGCGACGGCCACCCGGCAGCATCGTGACCGATTACACACCTTCCGCTGTTTCGGGGGCCCCCGTTGGCGTCCGGGGCGGAGGGCTGCGACCCTCGAGACATCGGGCAAGCGAACCGAGGGAGCCAGCGCGTGCTTGGTAAGGACGTCACGGCGGAGTTCGTCGTGGACGACGCGTCCAGCCGTGGGCGGATCACCGTGTTCCAGATCTGCTGGGGCGCCCGCGACCCGTTGGCCGTGTCCATGACGCTGGTGTCCAGGCCGGAGCATCCCGCGCTGCCGCAGGGCAGCTGGGTCGCACCACGCGACACCCTGCGCGCCGGCCTGGAGACGGCGGTGGGCGACGGGGACGTCCGGATCGGTCCCGACGCGGATCGGCGCGGCGTGCGGCTCGACCTGGTGCACGGCGACCGCCAGTCCGTGGTAGTGGTCGCGGCGTCGTCGCTGCGCAGCTTCCTGGACCGCACCGAGCGGCTTGTCCCGACCGGTCAGGAGCACACCGAACAGGAGCTGGACGCCGTCCTCGCGGACCTGCTGCGGACCTGAGAGGGCGGGAGCGGTCCCACCTCGGCGACCCGGTCACTGAGGATCTCCCGGAGGAAGACCGCGGTGTGGCTCTCCTCGACCGCAGCCACGGCCTCGGGCGACCCCTGCGCGACGACACGGCCGCCTCCCGTGCCCCCCTCCGGACCCAGGTCAATGATCCAGTCCGCCGTCTTGATGACATCGAGGTTGTGCTCGATCACGATGACCGTGTTCCCGGCGTCGACCAGCCGGCCGAGCACGCCGAGCAGCTTGCGGATGTCCTCGAAGTGCAGACCGGTCGTCGGCTCGTCGAGCACGTAGACCGTCCGGCCGGTGGAGCGCCGCTGCAGCTCCGAGGCGAGCTTGACCCGCTGCGCCTCGCCGCCGGAGAGGGTCGGCGCCGACTGGCCGAGCCGGACGTACCCCAGGCCGACGTCGTTCAGCGTCCGCAGGTGGCGGGCGATGGCCGGCACCGCGGCGAAGAACTCCGCCGCCTCCTCAATCGGCATGTCGAGCACCTCGGCGATGTTCCTGCCCTTGTAGTGCACCTCCAGCGTCTCCCGGTTGTACCGGTCGCCGTGGCAGACCTCGCACGGCACGTACACGTCTGGCAGGAAGTTCATCTCAATCTTGAGGGTGCCGTCACCGGAACACGCCTCGCACCGCCCGCCCTTGACGTTGAACGAGAACCGGCCCGGCAGATAGCCACGGACCTTCGCCTCGGTCGTCTCGGCGAACAGTCGGCGGATGTGGTCGAACACGCCGGTGTAGGTGGCGGGGTTGGACCGCGGCGTGCGTCCGATCGGGGACTGGTCGACCCGGACCGCCTTGTCGAGATTGTCGAGCCCGCTGACAGTGCGGTGCCGGCCCGGCACCTGCCGGGCGCCGTTGAGCTTGTTCGCCAGGACGGCGGCGAGGATGTCGTTGACGAGGGTGGACTTCCCCGAGCCCGACACCCCGGTGACGGCCACGAAACAGCCCAGCGGGAACGACACGGTGACGTCGCGCAGGTTGTGCTGCCGGGCCCCGTGCACGGTCAGTGCCCGGCCCTTGGCCGGCACCCGGCGGATGTCGGGCACCGGGATCCGCCGCCGCCCGGACAGGTAGGCGCCGGTCATCGACTCCTCGCTGGCGAGCAGCTTCTCGACCGGCCCGGAGACGACGACCCGACCGCCGTGCTCGCCGGCGCCGGGGCCGATGTCGACCACCCAGTCGGAGGCGCGAATCGTGTCCTCGTCGTGCTCGACGACGATGAGCGTGTTACCCAGGTCGCGCAGCCGCAGCAGGGTCTGGATGAGCCGGCGGTTGTCCCGCTGGTGCAGGCCGATCGACGGCTCGTCGAGCACGTACAGCACCCCGACGAGCCCGGAACCGATCTGGGTGGCCAGCCGGATGCGCTGTGCCTCGCCGCCCGCCAGGGTGCCGGCGGCCCGGTCGAGGGAGAGGTAGTCCAGCCCCACGTCCAGCAGGAATGTCAGCCGCGCGTCGACCTCCTTGAGCACCCGACCGGCAATGGTCCGCTCCCGTTCGGTGAGGTCGAGCCCGCGCAGGAACACGGCGCACTCGCCGATCGCCAGACCCGAAACCTCGGCGATCGACCGGCCACCCAGCGTCACCGCGAGTGACTCCGGCTTTAGCCGCGCGCCGCGGCAGGCCGGGCAGGGGATGTCGCGCATGTAGCCCTCGTACCGCTCCCGGCTGCTGTCCGACTCGGCCTCGCGGTGCCGGCGGCCCAGGAAACCGATCACGCCCTCGAAGGAGGTGTGGTAGGAACGCTTGCGGCCGTAGCGGTTGGTGTAGCCGACGTGGATCTCGGTGCCGCCGCTGCCGTACAGCACGGCCTTGCGGGCCCGCTCGGGCAGCCCCTCCCACGGGGTGTCCATCCTGAAGCTGAGGTCCTCGGCGAGGGCCGTGAGCAACCGTTCGAAGTACTCCTTGTTGTGGCCGCCCGACCAGGGGGCCACCGCGCCCTGCGCCAGCGACAGGGTGGGGTCGGGCACGACGAGCTCCGGGTCGACCTCCTTGCGGGTCCCGATCCCGGTGCACTCGGGGCAGGCGCCGTACGGCGAGTTGAACGAGAACGACCGCGGCTCCAGCTCCTCAAAGGAGAGGTCGTCGTAGAGGCAGGCCAGATGCTCGGAGTACATCCGCTCGCGCTCGGGATCGTCGGCGTCGCGGTCGACGAAGTCAACCAGGACGAGCCCGCCGCCCAGCTTCAGGGCCGTCTCCACCGAGTCGGTGAGCCGCCGCTTCGCTGACGACTTGATCGCGAGCCGATCGACGACGACCTCGATCGTATGCTTGCGCTGCTTCTCCAGCTTCGGCGGATCGGTGAGCGGCACCACCGTGCCGTCGACGCGGGCCCGTGCGAACCCGGAGCTCTGCAGCTCGGCGAACAGGTCGACGTACTCGCCCTTGCGGCCACGCACCACCGGGGCCAGCACCTGGAAGCGGGTGCCTTCGGGCAACTCCAGCAGCCGGTCGACGATCTGCTGCGGGGTCTGCCGGGAGATCAGCCGCCCGCACTTCGGGCAGTGCGGACGGCCGGCGCGGGCGAAGAGCAGCCGCAGGTAGTCGTAGACCTCGGTGATCGTGCCGACGGTGGACCGCGGGTYGCGCGAGGTCGACTTCTGATCGATGGAGACGGCCGGAGACAGCCCCTCGATGAAGTCGACGTCGGGCTTGTCCATCTGCCCGAGGAACTGCCGCGCATAGGCCGACAGCGACTCCACGTAGCGCCGCTGCCCCTCGGCGAAGATTGTGTCGAAGGCGAGGCTGGACTTGCCGGACCCGGACATACCGGTGAAGACGATCAGCCCGTCGCGGGGCAGGTCGAGGTCGACGTCACGGAGATTGTGTTCACGCGCGCCACGCACGACAAGACGATCGGCCATCGACAAACCCTCATGATCTTCAGTAAGACCGGACCTGGGCGAGTGTGGCCATGCTACGGATGAGGACCGACACTTTTCCGGGGGCGGCCACCTAACCATCAGCCGGACGAATCCGTCGCATCCGGCAGAGACCTCAGAGGCGTCAGAGGCGTCAGATCTCCCGGTGCCACCCGACGGACCGTAACGACCGGCAGCTATCCCCTGTTCCCGTCCCATCCGCGCCATCCACTCCGGAGAGGATCGTCATGAGCGACGCCAACGGCGGCGACACCAGCCGCACCGGCTACACCGAGTACACCGGGAAAGTCACGGTCGGCGGTCCGGCCGACGTGCGGACCCTGCCAGGCCTGACGATCACCAAGGTCGCCGTCGGCCCGATGAACAACAACGCCTACCTGTTGCACTGCCCGGTCACCGGGGAGCAGCTGCTCGTCGACGCGGCGAACGAGGCCGACACGCTGCTGCGGCTTGTCGGGGACGCGGGGCTGGCAACGGTGGTCACCAGCCATCGGCACGATGATCATGTGCAGGCCCTCGCAGATGTGGTCACCACCACCGGGGCCAGCACGGTCGCCCATCCGGACGACGCCCCGGCCATTCCGGTGCCCACCGCGCGGCAGGTGCGCGAGGGGGACGAGATCGCCGTCGGGACGGCGGCCCTTCGGGTGATCCACCTGGTCGGGCACACACCCGGATCCATCGCCCTGCTCTACGACGCCGATCCCGCCGCTCCCCACCTCTTCACCGGAGACTGCCTGTTCCCTGGCGGCCCTGGAAACACGTTCGGTGACGAACAGGCCTTCACGACGCTGATGGACGATCTCGAACGCAAGATCTTCGGCCCACTGCCGGACACCACCTGGATCTACCCCGGCCACGGACACGACACCACCCTCGGCGCCGAACGCCCGCACCTGGCGGAATGGCGCGCCCGCGGCTGGTGACGGTGGGGGTGAGGCCGGCTGCGGCGAGCTCGCGCACTCACGCCACCGGATACGCTCACTCCCCCGAGACCCCCTCCGGCACGAGGTGATGCTGGCGCTACGTCCGCTGGCCAGAGGAGCCGGGGGAGCCGTCGGCGAGATCATCGATCAGATCGTCCTGCCGCTGCCGCGGCGTCCGCGGGACCGGGCGGAGATGGCCGAGACGCAGCCGCGTCTCGGCCGGGACGGCGTGCCACCGTGAGCTGACCGCGGGCTCCCAGCCTGGCCGGGCCAGCCCGCTCACCAGCCCGGAGAGGATCCGGACCGCGCGCAACGCGTCGTGCGACCGGCCCACGGCCAATTTGCGCGCGGCGAGGACGGTCAACTGGGCCGCGTGCACCGCGGTCCACGACCGGCCCACGTCGTGACGGTGCCGCCGGGCATAGGTGGCTGCCGACCGGCCGAGTTCGGCGTACAGCAGCCCGGACCGCCCGACGGTCTCCCCGCCCACATGAACGACCGGCCAGGCGTCGTCCGCCCAGACGATGCGCCCACCCGCGGCGTGCAACCGGGCGAACAGATCCGTCTCCTCGTAGTACATCCAGTACGACGGGTCGAATCCGCCCAGCCGTAGGAAAATCTCCGAGCGGACGGCGAAGAAGGCGCCGACCGGATAGCGCAGTTCCGGCCACCTCTCCACCGCGGCGATCTCGCCCCGTACCGCCGTGTAGGCGTTCGTCCGCGGGCGCGGCAGGACGGCACTCGCCCGTCCCCGCTCGCCCGCCGTGCCGCGGATCGGGAAGCCGACCACGTCGGCGGACGACGGGGCCCAGGCGAGCAGCTTCGGGATCATCGTCGCGGTGTCGGCAGGGACCGTCACGTCACTGTTGACCACCAGGATCCACTCCGGCCGCAGCCCGTCCTCCAGGGCACGGCGGACAGCGAGGTTCACCGCGGTGCCGTATCCGACGTTCCCGTGCCCCTGGACCACGCGCACACCGTCCGGCAACGCATCATGTCGGGATTTCCCATCATTTTCTACCAGAAACACCCGACATTCCGCCATGGCATCCAGTGTGGTCAGCAACCGGTACAGAGACGTCGATCCCCCGTGAGAAACGACGACCGCCAACAGCCTGTGCATCATCCGCCTTCGGCTAGTACGCCCGCAACGAGCTGCGAAATTTCGGGAAGAATCGGCAAGAAAGGACCACGACTCACACCGAACGAGTACACACGATCGGTCCCGGAACGTCGAGTATTCCCGCCCGCGCGTCTCCTCGCCCACGTCAGAGAGATACGTTCCGGCGGCTGGATGTGCACCGAATGTACCGCAGTACCCGCCGGAGCCAGC
Organism: Frankia sp. KB5; assembly: GCF_002099325.1. Lineage (NCBI taxonomy): Bacteria > Bacillati > Actinomycetota > Actinomycetes > Frankiales > Frankiaceae > Frankia > Frankia sp. KB5. The sequence continues at coordinate 16,471 of NZ_MRUJ01000038.1, forward strand.
ATAACCGCTGAGCCAGGACTGTCAGGCATCCTCGTTCCCGGCGCGTCGCGACACCATTCCTCGATATGTTTCCGGGCAAGTGGCGAACCGGGCCCGGTTCGCCACCCGCCCACCGGTCATCGGGGCACCTCCTGGGAGCCTTCGGCCACGCCCCCCGGCTCGGCTACCCCCTCCGGCTTGGTTACCCCCTCCGGCTCGGCCACGGACCGCGGGGCCGGCGGGGTGGTGCGCAGCGACCAGACGATGGCCACGATCAATGTCACCACAATGACACCGAGCGACAGCGCGATCGGCGGGTGCCACACGTCGGTGAGCAACATCTTCACGCCGATGAAGGCCAGGATGAACGCGAGCCCCGTCGCCAGGTGGTGGAAACGTTCCATCAGACCGGAGAGCAGGAAGAACAACGACCGCAGCCCCAGGATGGCCAGGGCGTTGCTCGTGTAGACCAGGAACACCTTGTCGGTCACACCGAGCGCGGCGGGCACCGAGTCGAACGCGAACAGGACGTCGGCGGTCTCGATCACGACGAGGACGGCCAGTAGCGGCGTGGCGACCAGCTTCCCGGCACGCCGAAACACGAAACGCTGCCCCTGATAGTCGTCGGTGACCGGAATGACCTTGCGAAGCAGCGCGACCGCCCTGCTTCGGCCCGGATCCATCTCGACGCCGTCGCCCCGGAGCATCGTGACCGCCGTGTAGAGCAGAAAAGCCCCGAAGACGTAGATGACAAAGCTGAACCGTTCGAGCAGCGCGATGCCGGCCGCAATGAACAGGAAACGGAGCACAAGCGCTCCCAGCACACCGTAGAACAGGACGCGGTGCTGGTAGGCGCGAGGCACCTTGAAATAAGAGAAGATCAGCGCGAAGACGAAGAGGTTGTCGACGGACAGGCTCTTTTCCAGCAGCCACGCGGCGGCGTACTCGCCGGCGGGCCCCGGGCCCTGCCAGGCCCAGATGACACCGGCGAATCCGATGCCCAGCGAGACCCACAGAACGCTCCACCACGCGGCCTCGCGAAAGCCGATGACGTGAGCCCGACGATGTGCCAGCAGGTCGATGGTCAGGAGTGTGAGCAGGACGCCGACGAAGGCGGCCCAAGCCCAGGGGGGCACGTACACAGATGATCTCCAGCGGAGTCGGGTGCCCGCCACGGCGGGCGGTCAGCGCCAGAAGCCGCCGGGATGGGCGGGGCGGACCGTGGTGGCGCGCCCGCGCAGCGGGGCGGTCTCCACCGCCTGCTTCAGCTCCACCGGGCCCACCGTTCCGATCAGGCGAAGGCGACCGTCATCCGGGGCGGCGCCAATGACGGCGACGCAGCCCGCGGCCGGCCGCTCCAGAAGCCGGCCGGTGACGTCCGTCAGCTGCTCGTCCGGACGGGCGGTGGCAACCATCTCCAGCGGAATCATGACCCGGTTGATCCGGGCGAGACCTCGATCGTCCATCGGCACGGCGGCGAGGTCACGCAACAGCGCCACCCCGGCGAGGGATCCGTCGAAGTCCTCGACTCCGAACACCGCCCTCCGCGACGGCAGTACAACCTCGTCCAGCGCGCTTGCGACGGTCGTCCAGGCGGACAACGGCGGCGGCGGCGGGCTCATCACGTCCCGGACGGTCAGACCCTCCAGCGCGACGTAGGTCCGCTGCTGCGCCTGGGCGAACCGGGAGGTGCCCAGCGCCAACCAACCCAGCAGGACAGCCCACAGCGCGACGAACCCGACCAGGAACGACCCGACCAACCCGACGGCGATCAGTGACCAGCCAGTGATCACGCCGGCGCGGGCCGCGGCCTGCTCGTCACCGCTGCCGCCGGGGCCCTGCTTGTCGTGCTCGGTGCCCTGGCACCCGCCGGCACCTGGGAACTGGCCGGCGAGGTGGCCCTGTGGGTGGGTACCTTCGCGCTGCTGGTGACCCTCGTTGACGTCCTTCCCTCCCCGCGCAGCTCCGGCGGCCGGCTGATCGCAGCCCGGGTGGAGCGCCGCACTGGCAGTCGTGCGCGCGCCGAGCAGGCCGGCCCGCGCGATCCGCGCCTCGACCTGGGTGCCGACCTGGGTGCCCGTCCCCGGCGTGGGATCGAGGGCCGCCACGGGCGGCGGCGCGAGATCGATACCGTGGAGTGCCGGCTGGTGGGCGGCCGGGTGAGGGGTTGTCGGGTGAGGGGCGACCGCCACGCCCGCGGAGCGGTCGGGCGCACCGGCCAGGACCAGCCGGCTTCCGAAGGCGCCGAGGGTGATGCCGAGAACGGTCACCCCCGACCGACGGGCCGACCGGGCCCGCATCAGATCGGCGGCCAGCAGGACGCCCACGAGCAAGCCCGCCCCGATCAGACCGCCGGACAGGTAGGCGAATCCGGGCCGGCCGGGCACGGTGGCCGGCAGYGTGATCGCGGAGAGGAGGACAGTGACGATCGCCACCGAGACAGCCAGTCCCGGACGCACCGTGATCGGCGGGAGATGTCCCCGTCGGGTGGCGTCGTGGGTGGTCATGTCCGCTCAGAGCTCCTTTCGCCTTCACCGGGCCGCGGTCACGACCGGGTGTCATACATGCTCAACGCATAGCCTGCCCGTCAACGTCCCGGCAGACACCGCAGGGAGTCCGCGACTTTGCCGACGATTTCGTTGCCGAGGTTCGGCAACATCGAAGTTCGGCAACATCGAGATTCGGAAACTGTCGGAGGCCTGTGGTGTGCTAGAAGCCGTGAGCACAACGTTCGAACGGCCCACCATCGACATCGAGCGGACGCGGGCGCCGTTTCAGGTCGTGTCCGACTTCTCCCCGTCGRGCGACCAGCCTGCCGCCATCGACGAGCTGGCCCGGCGGGTCGGGGCCGGCGAGTCCGACGTCGTCCTCCTCGGCGCCACCGGCACCGGAAAGTCCGCGACCACCGCGTGGCTGGTCGAGCGCCTGCAGCGGCCGACGTTGGTGATGGCCCCGAACAAGACGCTCGCCGCGCAGCTCGCCAACGAGTTCCGGGAGCTGCTGCCGCACAACGCCGTCGAGTACTTCGTCTCGTACTACGACTACTACCAGCCCGAGGCGTACATCGCGCAGACGGACACCTACATCGAGAAGGACTCCTCGATCAACGAGGAGGTGGAGCGGCTACGGCACTCGGCGACGATGAACCTGCTCACCCGTCGGGACGTCGTCGTGGTCGCGAGCGTCAGCTGTATCTACGGCCTCGGYACACCGCAGGAGTACATCGACCGGATGGTGYGGCTGAGGGTCGGCGACGAGATCGAGCGGGACCTGCTGCTGCGCCGCTTCGTTGACGTGCAGTACACCCGCAACGACCTCGCCTTCACCCGCGGGACGTTTCGGGTCCGGGGGGACACGGTGGAGATCTTCCCGGTCTACGAGGAGCTCGCCGTCCGAGTCGAGATGTTCGGCGACGAGATCGAGCGGCTCACCTACCTGCATCCACTGACCGGGGAGGTCGTCAGCGAGGCGGAGGAGATCTACGTCTTCCCGGCCACGCACTACGTCGCCGGGCCGGAGCGGATGGAGCGGGCGATCGCCGGCATCGAGGCGGAGCTCGCCGAGCGGCTGGCCACCATGGAGCGGCAGGGCAGGCTGCTGGAGGCACAGCGGCTGCGGATGCGCACCACCTACGACATCGAGATGATGCGCCAGGTCGGGTTCTGCTCGGGCATCGAGAACTACTCCCGGCACATCGACGGCCGCGAGGCCGGGAGCCCGCCGCACACCCTGCTCGACTACTTCCCCGACGACTTCCTGTTGGTGATCGACGAGTCGCACAACACCGTCCCGCAGATCGGCGGGATGTACGAGGGCGACATGTCCCGCAAGCGCAACCTCGTCGAGCACGGGTTCCGGCTGCCCAGTGCCATGGACAACCGCCCGCTGCGGTGGGAGGAGTTCCTCGAGCGCATCGGCCAGACGGTCTACCTGTCGGCGACCCCGGGCCCCTACGAGCTGGGCCGGTCCGTCGGCGTCGTCGAGCAGATCATCCGGCCTACCGGCCTGCTCGACCCCGAGGTCGTGCTCAAGCCGACGAAGGGGCAGATCGACGATCTCGTCCACGAGATCCGGCTGCGCGCCGAGCGGGACGAACGGGTCCTGGTCACCACGCTGACCAAGAAGATGGCCGAGGATCTCACCGACTACCTGCTCGAACTCGGCATCCGGGTGCGGTACCTGCACAGCGAGGTGGACACCCTGCGCCGGGTGGAGCTGCTCACCGAGCTGCGCCGCGGCGAGTTCGACGTGCTCGTCGGGATCAACCTGCTCYGCGAGGGTCTCGACCTGCCAGAGGTGTCGCTGGTGAGCATCCTCGACGCCGACAAGGAGGGCTTCCTGCGCTCGGACAAGTCACTGATCCAGACGATCGGCCGGGCCGCCCGTAACGTGTCCGGGCAGGTCCACATGTACGCGGATGCGATCACCCCGTCGATGCGCCGCGCCATCGACGAGACGAACCGGCGGCGCGAGAAGCAGATCGCCTACAACACCGAGCGCGGGCTGGATCCCCAGCCCCTGCGCAAGAAGGTCGTCGACATCCTCGACGACATGGTTCGCCAGTCGGCCGACGGCGAGCTGATTGGCGGCGGCGGCCGATCGCAGTCCCGCGGCAAGGCCCCGGTTCCGGGGATGAAGTCGCGCGCCGGCAGGGAGGGCGCCGTCGGCCGGTACGCCGCCGAACTCGCCGGCCTGCCCTCCCACGAACTCGCGCAGCTTATCCGCCAGCTCGACGACCAGATGCACGAGGCGGCGAAGGAGCTGCAGTTCGAGCTGGCCGCCCGGCTGCGCGACGAGATCGCCGAGCTGAAGAAGGAGCTGCGTGGCATGGGCGCCGCCGGCGTGCAGTGATGCCGTGAGCGCCGGCCTGCCACGATCAGCCGGCTGGGGCGGCGGTGTCCGTGCCGCTGGCGGCAGTATCCGTGCCGCTGGCGACGGTCTCGGCCTTGGCGGTGGCCTTGGCGGTGGCCTTGGCGTCGCGGCGGGCCAGCAGATCCTGCCAGACCTCCTCGATGCGGGCGTCGAGGTCGTCCAGGCTCCCGCCGTTGTCCACCACGATGTCGGCAGCGGCCCGGCGCTGGGAGTCCGTGGCCTGGTTCGCCATCCGCGCCAGCGCCTGGTCGCGGGGCAGGCCGCGGCCCTCGAGGCGGTGCAGCCGCAGCTCCCGCGGCGCCTCGACGACCAGCACCACGTCGTAGGTGCCCTCGGCGTGCACCTCGACGAGCAGCGGGATGTCGTGCACGGCGATTCCGCTCGGTGACACCTCCCCCATGCGCCGCGCCGTCTCCTCGCGGATCAGCGGATGGACGATCGCTTCGAGCCGGCCGCGGGCGGCGGGATCGGCGAACACGATCCGGCCGAGCGCCTCGCGGTCCAGGCCGCCGTCCGCGTTCGCCAGTTCGGTGCCGAACTCCGCCAGGACCGCGGCGAGCCCCGGGGTGCCGGGCGCCACCACGTCCCGGGCGACCTGGTCGGCGTCGATCAGCAAGGCGCCCCGGGCCGCGAGGCACGCTGACACCGCGCTCTTGCCCGAACCAATGCCACCCGTCAGACCTACTGTGAACACATCGCCGAGTCTGCCAGCTCCCGGAGCCAGCCACCCAGCCGGTCCGCCCGGCTGCGCCCTCGCGTACTTGGCAGCTCGCGTACTTGGCAGACTGTGCGGATGGAGGTTGCCCCGGTCGCGCACCGGCTCTGGCCGGCCCTGCTCACCGGCACGCTGCTCGGTCTCGGTGCCCTCGGCCTCGCGCTGGCACCGGCGCTCGCCGGTTCGGCACCGTTGCTGCTCGTTGCGCTGCGACCCACGTGGGCGATCCTGCTGCTGGTCGGCGGCACGGTGCCGTTCGTTCCCGCCCTACTGATCGCCGCGTTCTTCCGCGGGCTGATCGACGTCGGCTACTTCGGTCTGGCCCGCAACAACATCCGCTCGGTGCTCCTACGGCGCATCAGCACCGGCCGCGTCGTGGCGGCGCTGTCCCGCCGCGGCACCCAGCGCCCGCTGCTGTGGTTCTGCCTGCTGAACACCAACGCGGCGGTGGACGCGGCGCTCGGCGCCGGCGACGTCCCGCTGCGCCGGTTCCTGCGCTTCCTGGTTCCCGGCTCCCTGCTGTCCTCGGCCCTCTACCTGACGGCGGCGCGTGCCGTGACGCCATGGATGCACGGCGTCGTCACCTGGCTCGACGAGAACATGACCTTCCTGATCCTCGGCAGCCTCACGTTGGCGATCATCCAGCTGGGGGCGCGGACGCTCCTGCGCCGTCGGGGTCGGCTCCGCACTGCATCCGGTTCCCCGCCCGGCCCATCGTCCGGCTGGTCGCCCGGCCGGCATCGCGGATAGGGTGGTAACGGAACGTTTCCGGCTAGCCAGAAGAAGGCGGTGGACCGGCACTCTCTGGACATCCTGTGTCGCAGGTAGCAAGGTCGGTGACTCCGGGGTCATCCGCGGCCGTCGACGCCCGCGGGAATCCACCGGCGATCATCTCACGCTACGGAGTCGACGATGCCCTGCCCCCGCCACGCCCTGCCCTGCGCGGTCCCACCCCACATCCTCGAACGCATTGTCCGCAACGGCACCGAGGAGCAGCGTTCCCGGGCCCTGTCCACCCTGCTCCAGGACACCTCTCATCGCACCATCCGGGTGCACAACGCCCTGATGCGCTCGACGCGGCGCGGTGCCGTCCCACCGCGCCCGGCGCCCGAGACCAGCCCGCGGCGTACCGTCAGCGACGCGGGCGGCACCGAGATCCTGCCGGGTGCGATGGTTCGCGAGGAGGGTGGCGCCGCGATCGACGACGCGGCGGTCAACGAGGCCTACGACGGCCTGGGCTCGACGTTCGCGTTCTACTCCGACGTCCTAGGCCGGAGCTCCATCGATGACGAGGGGATGGCTCTGCTCGCCACCGTGCACTACGGCGACCACTACGAGAACGCCTTCTGGAACGGCCGCCAGATGGTGTTCGGCGACGGCGACGGCGAGCTGTTCAAGCGTTTCACGGCGTCGCTCGACATCATCGGTCATGAACTGACCCATGGCGTCACCGAGGACGAGGCGGCGCTGATGTATGTGAACCAGTCCGGCGCGCTCAATGAGTCGATCAGCGACGTCTTCGGTTCCCTGGTGAAGCAGTACGTCCGCGGCCAGACCGCCGAGCAGGCCGACTGGCTGATCGGCGACGAGCTGCTCACAGACGCCGTCCAAGGCGTCGCGCTGCGGTCGATGAAGGCCCCCGGGACCGCCTACGACGATCCGGTACTCGGCGACGACATCCAGCCGGACCACATGGACCGCTACGTCCGGATGACCGCCGACAACGGCGGCGTCCACATCAACTCGGGCATCCCGAACAAGGCGTTCTACCTCGCCGCGACGGCTCTCGGCGGATACGCCTGGGAGAAGGCCGGCCGCATCTGGTACGAGACCCTGCGCGCACCRCAGATCCGGCCGAACACGACGTTCCGTGCATTCGCCTCGGTGACCGTGCACCAGGCCGGCCTGCTGTTCGGTGCGGACGCGCGGAAGGCCGTCTCCGAGGCGTGGCAGGCCGTCGGCATCGTCGTCCGCGCAGCCGGGCAGGTCAGCGCAGCCGGGCAGGTCAGCGCAGCCGGGCAGGTCAGCGCAGCCGGGTAATTCGGACCATCACGCCCGGCGACATCGAACGTCACCGCCCGGGACCACCTTGCCCGCCTTCGCGGCCCGGGTCCGCAGCAGCTCGCGGACGCGCTCCGCCGGCAGCGGAGGCGAGATCGCCTCTCCCTGCAGCAGATCGCAGCCGAAGTCGACCATCATCGTCAGGGTCCGTTCGTCCTCGATGCCCTCACCGACGACCCGCAGCCCCAGGCGATGTCCCAGATCGAGCACGGAACGCACGATCGCGGCGTCGGGCAGGCTCCCCCGGACGTCCGTGACGAACCCCCGGTCGATCTTGACCTCGTCAAACGGCAACGTCTTGAGGATCTCCATCGAGCTATACCCGGTGCCGAAGTCGTCGAGGGAGAGCGCCACGCCGTGGGAGCGCAACTGACCCAGCATCGTCGCCGCACGCGCGGGCTGGGTGACCAGGGCGCTCTCGGTGATCTCCAGGGTGAGGACGTCGGGGGCCAGCCGGTGCGCGGCGATCGAGTCCGAGACCACCCGGGGAAGATCGTCGATCACCAGCATCCGGGGGGAGAGATTGACCGACACCGGCAGGTGCAGGCCCCCCGCGTCCCAGGCGGCACACTGCCGCAGTGCCTCGTCGAGAACCCACCGGGTCAGGTCCGCGATCAGGGGGGACCGCTCGGCGATCGGCAGGAACTCGCCGGGGGGGAGCAGCCCACGGCTCGGATGTCGCCACCGCAGCAACGCCTCGGCACCGACGATCCCACCGGTCCGAGCTGACTGGACCGGCTGGTAGTACAGGACGAGCTCGTCGCGGCCGATCGCGGCGCGCAACTGGGCGTTCAACGCGATCTCCTCGGGCCGCACCCCGGCGATGCCGGCATCCCACAGGCCCACGCTCTCCCCGACCCGCTTGGCCCGCAGCAGGGCCGCATCGGCGCAGCTCATCAGGGTGGCCATGGTCGCGCCGTCGCGGGGGGCCACCGCGATGCCCACCGAGGCGTCCACCTCGACGTCGACCCCGCAGACCTGAAAGGGCCCCTGGATCTGGCGGAGGACCCGCCGGCCCAGGGTGCGCCGCCGCCCRGCGGCTATGGCCGCGGGCAGGGGGCCGCGGACGGCCGGCGCGCCCGACGGGCCGAGCGAGACAGGTGAAGCAGATGAGGTGGATGAGGGGGGCGAGGCAGATGAGACGGATGAAGCGGGCGGCGCCGGGATGATCTCGGGCCCGCGGAACACCAGCGCGAACTCGTCCCCGCCGGCCCGACCGACGAACACCGGCCTCGGGGTCAGGGTCGGCAACGTCTCAGCGATCATCCTCAGCAGCTGGTCGCCGCCGAGGTGACCGAGCGCATCGTTGACCTCGTGAAACCGGTTGAGGTCCACCAGGACGAGGACAGCCTCGTTCCCCGCGGCATTGATCTTCGCAACGGCGGACTGCCCGATTTCCATCGTCCCGCCCCGGTTGGCCAGGCGGGTGAGGGGATCGGAACGGTTCTGCAGCAGGCCCTCACGGAACAGGGCCTTCGCCACCGCGCCCACGAGCATGACGGCGGCGATGGTGGAGAACATGGGCGCGGCGGCCTCGGCCAGTCCGCCGTGGGCGGTGACGCCGGCGACGACGGCAGCGCAGACGGCCGCGGTGCCGGCGACGGCCCAGCCGACGGGGACCAGGGCGGCATAGGCGCACAGCACCGGGAACCAGGTCAGGTATGTGTCCGCGTTCCGGCCGGGCGCCGCGCTCGCCAGCGCGAAGGCGAGCGCGGCGGCGAGCGAGGCGACGGCGACGGGCGGAATCCAGCGCCCTCTCGGGTTGGCCACCAGCCCGACGACGGCGTTACCGACCGCGACCACCAGACCCAGCCAGTTTCCCCAGCGCAGATAACCCGGGGAGCCCGGAATGCACCCGGCGAGCAGGAAGAGCACCGCCGCGATCGCAGGGGTGACCACGAGAAAACGCCGACGGCCGGCGAACGTACGCCCGCTGATCAAAAACCGCTTCCTCCCGCACTGACCCGCGATGAGCCCGACCGAACGGACCGAGCGGATCAGGYGGACCGAACAGGGACGAACCGCACCGAACGGGACGTCGCTCCGGGTGTCGCAACGACCCCGCATCCGAGAGATCACGGTGCACGACGGCGACAGGGCCGGGTCAGGCTTCCTTCCAACATAGCCGTCGATCCGGCGTGACCGACATCATAGCCAGCAGCTTCCYGGCACCGATGCAATTTCACGGTTCGGTACAATTCCTCGACTGATACCGGAGACGACGGAAAATCCGGGAAGCCAGCGGAGTAATTCGGCACAAAAATGACATCCGGGTACAGGAACGCTCGGTAACAGGAACACTCAGTAACAGGAACACTCAGTGCGCCGCGTCGTCCCAGGTGCAGCCGGCGCCGACGCTCACGTCGAGYGGCACCGACATGGTGTACGCGGAGGTCATCTCGGCCCGGACCAGCCGCTCGACCRCATCGTGCTCGCCGGGCGCGATCTCGAGGACGAGTTCGTCGTGCACCTGGAGCAGCAGCCGGGAGGCGTACCCCCCGGCACACAGCGCCCGGTCGACCCCCAACATCGCAATCTTGATGATGTCCGCGGCGGAACCCTGGATCGGCGCGTTCAACGCCATCCGCTCGGCCATCTGCCGCCGCTGGGAGTTGTCGCTGGTCAGATCGGGCAGGTAGCGACGGCGGCCGAGGATCGTCTCGGTGTAGCCGTCCTTGCGGGCCCGTTCCACGACCCCACGCAGGAAGTCGCGGACCCCGCCGAACCGGGCGAAGTAGGCGTCCATGTGCTCCCGGGCCTCGTCCGGCGCGATGCCGAGCTGCCCGGCGAGGCCGAACGCGGACAACCCGTAGGCCAGGCCGTACGACATCGCCTTGATCCGCCGGCGCAGCTCCGGGTCGACCTCGGAGACCGGCAGGCCGAACGCCTCGGCGGCCACGAAGGTGTGCAGGTCCTCGCCGGAGCCGAACGCCTCGATGAGGCCCTCGTCACCCGAAAGATGAGCCATGATCCGCATCTCGATCTGCGAGTAGTCCGCCGTCAGCAGCGTCTCGTAGCCCGCGCCGACGACGAAGGCCCGGCGGATCTGGCGCCCCTCGGCCGTCCGGATCGGGATGTTCTGCAGGTTCGGGTCCGCGGAGGAAAGCCGGCCGGTCGCGGCGATCGTCTGGTTGAACGTGGTGTGGATGCGCCCAATATCGTCGATCATGGGGATCAGCGAGTCGACGACCGTCTTGAGGCGGGCCACGTCGCGGTGCCGCAGCAGCACCGGCAGGAGCGGATGGTCGGACTGGACCGCCAGCCAGGCGAGGGCGTCGGCGTCCGTGGTGTAACCGGTCTTGATCTTCTTGGTCTTGGGCAGGCCCAGCTCGTCGAAGAGGATCTGCTGCAGCTGCTTGGGGGAGCCCAGGTTGAACGGCCGGCCGACGATCTCGTGGGCCTGCGCGGCGACCGCGCTGACCTCGCCGCCGTAGTGCTTCTGCAGCTCGGTCAGGTGCTCGGAGTCCACGGCGATGCCGGCCCGCTCCATGCCGGCCAGGACCGTGACCAGCGGGAGTTCGATGTCCCGCAGCAGGGTGGCGGCGGAGCGGCGTTCGAGGTCCGCGTCGAGGGCGTCGGCGAGCTCGAGGCAGGCCCGGGCCCGCACGGCGTCCGCGTGCGCCTGGTCGGCCTCGCCGGAGCCGTCGAGGGTCAGCTGCTGGCCGCCCGGGACGGGGTCGGCGGACAGGTCGCGATGCAGGTACCGGGCGACGAGATCGGCCAGGTCGAAGGACCGCTGGCCGGGCAGAGCCAGATAGGCCGCGAGCGCGGTGTCGCTGGTGACGCCGGCGAGCGGCAGGTCAAGCTCGGTCAGGGCCAGCATCGGCCCCTTCACGTCGTGGGCGGCCTTCGGCTGGTTCGGATCGGCGAGCCAGGCGCCCAGCGCCGCCACGTCCGCGGGGGTGAGCAGCGTCGGGTCGATCCAGGCCGCGGCACCGCCGGCCGCGGCCAGCGCGAGACCGGCGAGCACACCGGTGCCGCGCCCCCAGGTGCCCCGGGCGTGCAGGCCGGTACGGCCGACCCTGTGGGCGTGCTCGGCGAGCCACCGGGCCACCTCGCCCGGCCCGAGCACGGTCAGCTCGATCTCGAACCCCTCGTCGGCGGGAGGCGGCGCGATCGCGAGGGCCGCGTAGAGCCGCTCCCGCAGCACCCGGAATTGCAGCGTGTCGAACAGCTGGTGGACGGCCTCCCGGTCCCAGGGCCGCATCCGCAGGCCGGCGGGGACGACGTCGAGCGGCACGTCACGGGACAGCTCCGTCAGGGAACGGTTGCGGATGACCTCGGACAGGTGGGCGCGCAGCGACGCCCCGGTCTTCCCGCCGATCTCGTCGGCATGGTCGACCAGTTCGGCCAGCGAGCCGAACTGCTGGATCCACTTGGTGGCGGTCTTCTCCCCCACCCCCGGCACCGACGGCAGGTTGTCGGAGGGATCCCCGCGCAGGGCCGCGAAGTCCGGGTACTGCACTGGGGACAGGCCGTACTTCGCCTGCACCTCGTCGGGGGTGAAGCGGACCATGTCACTGATGCCCTTGCGGGTCATCAGCACCGTCACCCGCTCGTCGACCAGCTGCAGCGCGTCACGGTCACCCGTGACGACCAGCACGTCCATCCCCTCGGCCGCGCCCAGGGTCGCGAGCGTGGCGATCACGTCGTCGGCCTCGTATCCYGGCGCGCTGACCCCCGGCACCGCGAGGGCGTCGCACACCTGGTGGATGAGGCTGACCTGGCCGACGAAGTCGGCCGGGGTCTCGCCCCGACCGGCCTTGTACTCGGCGTACTGGGTGTGCCGGAAGGTCGGGGTCGGCAGGTCCCACGCCACGGCGACATGGGTCGGCCGCTCGTCGCGCAGGACGTTGATGAGCATGGAGGTGAATCCGTACACCGCGTTCGTCGGCTGGCCCGTGGTGGTGGAGAAGTTCTCCACCGGCAGCGCGTAGAAGGCACGGTAGGCCAGCGAGTGCCCATCAAGCAGCAACAACCGGGGCGTTGCCGGGGTCGACTTCGCGGGGCTCGATGGCGCGGGACTCGGCGAGGACACGGCCGGGCCGGCCGCAGTGGCCGCAGTGGCCCCAGTGGCCCCAGTGGCCCCAGTGGCGGACGCTGCCGAGCGGCTCCCGGACGGAGACGAGGTGGGGGACGAAGTGGTGACGGACACGCGGCGAGTTTAGGCCGTGGGTCGGACAGTTTCGCCGCGAGCGGGCGGACCGATGCGTCGACCACGTCGCTCCGCCGGCCGGGCAGGTCCGCCGGTTACGGTCTGACGAGGGAGCTGACCGGGCCGAGCACGGCCCGTTTCCCGGCCCGGACCTCGTACACGTAGACCGTCGAGCCCTCGACCTCACCATTCTTCCGGAATCTGATGCGCTTGGTGACGCCAGGAATGTCGACCGAGCCGAACCGGGCGAGCACGGCCTCCCGCGTCGCGCCGCTACCGAGCCGGCGCAGCACCTCGATGACGGCGTTCGTGGCGTCATAAGCCTCGCCGGAATAGGTTCCAGGCCGCGCGTCGGCGTTGATCGTCTTGTAGTCGGCGACGAACCCCGCCGCCGCGGGATCGCTGTTCGGGTCACCGCAGGGGCAGGTCAGCAGCGTTCCCTCGGCGTTGCCGGCACCGGCCTGGTGGATGAGTTGGTCGTCGTTCGCGCCGTCGCCGCTGACGACCTTCCCGGTGTACCCCTTGCTGCGCAGCGCCCTGGTCAGCAACGCGAGTTCCGCATAGTAGCCAGAATAGTACACGGCGTCCGGATTCTCGGCGAGGATCTTCGTGGCCTGGGACGTGTAGTCCTTCGTCGGATTGATGCCGTCGTGGATCACGCGGATGCCACGGCCGGTCAGGGCCTTCTCGAGCGCTCCGGACAAGCCGGTGCCGTATTCGCTCCGGTCGTCGAGAGAGTAGACCTTGTCCGCCTTCACGACCTTGGCAAGGTATTCCGCGGCGGCGGATCCCTGCACGGTGTCCGGTGCGATGACCCGGTAGAAGCTGGTGAACCCGAGATCGGTGAGCGCCGGATTGGTGGCCGACGGGCTGACCGACAGCAGCCCGGCCCCGCTGTAGAGCGGCTCACTCGACTTCGTCGGTCCGGAGAAGACGGGGCCGACGACGCCGATGACCTCCGGATTGTCGATCAGTTTCTGCGCGGCGGTGGGCCCCTGCTCGGCCATACCCTGATCGTCCGAGGCGACCAGGCGCAGCCTGAACGGCAGATCCTTGCGCCGGTTCGCTAGCTCGACAGCGGTCAGCACCCCGTCGTAGGCGTTGATGCCGAGCTGCTGGTTGTCGCCGGAGAGCGGCCCCTGAAAACCGATGGCGTATTCCTTTTTCCCGTCGTCACCGGACGAACCACCGCCGCAGCCGGCAAGGACGGCCGCGGCTGTCAGCACACCCACGGATCCGAGGGCCCCCCACCGCGTCACGCTCGGTCGGGGCACGCCCCCTCGCCGTCCAGGACCCGTCATGACACGCCCTCCCACAGCACATCGCTGCCGCTACCGACACCCTCGGCGTCAGGACCCGGTCCGCCACCGCATCATCGGCAACCGATCGACAGCGGATAGTGACGAAAACGTAACCTTCGGAGGAGTGGAAGGGAAGCGCAACGTGAGCGTGTCGTAACTTGAAGGGGGTTTCGCCGGTGAGTCCGAAAGCAAACGACCCGATCGGAGAAGCGAACGACCCGGCAGAACCCGCAACGGCCCGGTCGGAGGATGTCGGTTGCCGCAGCCGCCGCAGCCATTACGGCAGCCGCCGACACGTCACCGCCGGTCGGTCAGTTCTCCGTCTTCAACGGGACGAATCTGCCGCCGAGTACCGTGTAGAGCACGACCGTGGGCGATCGGGTGTCCCCCCAGCGGTCGAAGGCGACGGAGCCGGTGATCCCCGCGAACGAGCCGCTTCCGATCGCCGTCACGAGGTCGTGTCTGGTGGCCGCGTCCACGGTCGTCCGGCCCGGCAGCACCGTGGCCGCTGCGCGGATGATCGCCCTGGCGGCGTCRTACGCATAGGCCGCGACCGCGGGGATGGCCTCGGCCCGCCGCAGCTCCAGCTCCGCGGCGGGGTCGTTCACCCCGGACGTACCGCGGGTACCGGCGGCCGGGGGCCCGTGGGGCCCCTCCTCCAGGCCCGGCCCCGGTGCCGATACCGGTGCCGAGGTGCCGTGGACCACCCTCGGGGTGGTGGTGGCGCCCCGGCCGGGCGAGGCGGTCTCCGCTGGATCCTCCTGGCTCCGCAGGTCCGCAGGGTCCTCCTGGCCCCGCGGGCCCAGAGTCCCACTCGACCGCCCACTCGCGCCAGGCGATTCCACGCCGCCCGAGGCCCCGGGACGGGTACTGCCCTCGTCATCCGCCGGTCCCCCGAAACGGTCGGAGTAGTCCGCGACGAAGGCACCCGAGGACGGCAGCCGGGTCGGCGGGACCAGCGGACCGATGATCAGATCGCCGTCGGCTGCCGACCTCGCCTCGTCGGTGTAGCGGGGCTGGAGCAACGCGTCCGAACCCACTACCTGGATCGACGTCCCCGCGTCGGCGAGCCGGGCCCGCAGTTTCCCGGCGAAGGCCGCACCCGTCGAGACGTAGACCAGATCGGGGGCGTCCTCCTCGATCGCCCGCGCGGTGTCGGCGATCTCGGATCCGTCCGCTTCGTCCCCCCGGACCTGGTACACCGATGTCACCGACGCGCCGAGAGCGGCGGCGCGCGCCGCGAAGCGGGCGCCCAGGGTCGTGCCGTATCTCGGTTCGCCGTCAACGACGACGATACGCCTGCGGCCGAGCGTCCTGACCGCGTACTCGGCTGCGACCCGGGCCTGGCGCTCGTCCGTTCCGGCCAGGCGGAAGTAGGACGGGAAGGGCCGGGTGCGCGGCCGGGAACCGGAGTCGGTCAGCGTCGGGTCCGCGTTCGACGGGGAGACGACGGGGATGCCAGCGGCGCTCAGCGTGGGCAGGGACACCTTCGCTACGAGTGAGCTCAGCGGCCCGACCACGCCGATGACATGATTGTTCGCCACGAAGGCGTCCACGGCCTGCGCTCCCCCGTCCGGACGGGACAGGTCGTCGTGGGCGGACAGCTCGATGCGCCAGCCCGGGACGGCCCCGGACTTGTTGGCCTCGTCGACCGCGAGCGCGACGGCGTTGCGCGCGCTCACCCCGTCCGTGGAGAGATCCCCGGACAGCGGCGCCATCACACCGAGGGTGGCGACCCGGGTGACGCCGGTGGCGGCTCTGGCGCCAGCGCCGCCACCGGCGTCATCGCCTGCGCCGAGGCTGGCGGCCAGCGTGAGCCCCAGGACCGAGGGCACCGCGAGGACCAGGACGGCGAGAGCCGCAAGCGCCACGCGTCCGCGACCGGTGCGCGATCTGGCCCGGGTCCACCGCCCGATCGAACCGGTCATCGACGCGAGAGACGTCCGCGACGAATCGCTCACCCGGCCTCCGGGATCACGGACACGGAGGTCACGAGCCCGGCAACGCCTCACCCGACAGCACGGCCTCGGCGACCGCCCGCATCGTCCGGCGCTGGTTCATCGAGGTGCGCTGGATCCAGCGGAAGGCATCCGGCTCGGTCATGCCGTGCTCGGTCTGCAGCACGCCCTTGGCCCGCTCGATGATCTTCCTGGCCTCCAGGCGCCCCTGCAGGTCCTCCACCTCGGCCTCAAGGCTCACGATCTCGGTGAAGCGGCTCATCGCCATCTCGATCGTGGGCAGCAGGTCCTTCTTCTGGAACGGCTTGACCACGTAGGCCATGGCGCCGGCCTCACGGGCACGTTCCACCAGCTCCCGCTGGCTGAAGGCGGTGAGGATGACGACGGGAGCGATACGGTCCTTGGCGATCTTCGCACCGGCCTCGATGCCGTCCATCCTCGGCATCTTCACATCGAGGATGCACAGGTCGGGGCGGAGCTTGCCGGCGAGGTTGACGGCCATCTCRCCGTCGCCCGCCTCCCCGACCACCTCATAGCCCTCCTCCTGGAGCATCTCCCTGAGGTCGAGCCGGATCAGCGCTTCGTCCTCGGCGATCAGAACCCGGCGCGGGTTCGAGGAGGGGTGGCTCATCGAGTCGGACTCCTGGTCTCGGAGGTGCGTCCCTAGTGTGGCAGGACGGACGATCGGGGGGCCGTCCCGCCCCGGACACGGAGGGCGGGAGGTCGAAACGCACCCTACCCGGATAGAGTCTTCAAGGAGCGGTTCCGGCCAGGTTCGACGGCGATCTCCTCGCCCTCGTCCCGCCCGGTTCCTCCGCCCGTTCCACTTGCGCCAACTCGCCCCTGTTCCGTCTGATCCAACACGCTCCACCCGCCGGCCCCGGTACTCCAACGGCAGAGAGACGGTGCTCAAACCACCGACAGTGTGGGTTCGAATCCCACCCGGGGTACCAGATAGATCGTTTTCGAACCTTGGTCACGGTCAAGCCTTGGCCACGACCAAGATCCCCAACAGGGTCCAGATCGTGGCCGAGGCTTGTGTCCGCGGCCAGACCGGGCTTGTCACTGTCCCAGCCCGGCTCATGCCCGGCGCGGCCACCACCCCCGGCCACCGCCCGCCGAAACGCCTCTCCTGTCAGCGTGGCGTAGGGCTCGCGGAGGCGTACGCCGGTTACGACCGCCTCGTCCTCTTCGACCTCTGCCAAGAGCTTCGTGAAGAAAGCCTGGTTACTCATGCGCTGCACCTGCGGTCCGGACAGCTGGTACAGCTCGCCGCACCCGCCGACGAGTGTCAAGCTCCGTCCGCAGCCCCGCGCGGATTTTCTCCTGTTCATCCTCGTTAAGACGCACGCCAGCATAGAAACGCTCAACGGGCGCTTCCTGCCGACACCGTCGACGAAGGCGCGTCAGTGGTGGTGGCCGTGCCGACCGAGGGTCTCCACGGGGGTCGCGCCGGGGCGGGTCCACTGCGGCACGGGGCGGCTGGTCGGGCCCCAGGTGGCGTTCCCGTCCGCGTCCGAGCGCCAGAACCAGCACGAGCTGCGCCCCTCGGGCCAGGCCTCGGGGTTGTCCTCCCATGCCTCGCCGCGGCCGTAGGGCGTCATGTCGAGCAGGCCGAGGGACCCGTTGACCGGCTCGTTGCCACGGCCCGTCGTGGAGTAGGTGAGGAACACGCGGTCGCCGTCGCGCAGGAAGCAGGTGATGTAACCCATGYTGCCGCCGACCRGCCCRTCCACGTCGCGCACCGAGTACCAGGGCTGGGTGTAGCCCATGAACTCAACGTAGGAGGCCACCTCGTCCCAACGGCCCGTGGTCAGGATGGCGAACGAGACGCCGCGGGCGTTGAGGTAGACGGCGTCCTTCAGGTGCCAGGCCGTAGTGGTGCAGCCCTCGCACTGCCCCTGGTGCGGCGCGCCGTCATACCACATGTGCTTGTAGACCACTAGCTCGTCGCGGCCCTGGAACAAGTCCAGGAACGGGACCGGGCCGTCGGGCCCGACGACCTCGACCGTCCCGTCGAGCTCCACCATCGGCAGCCGGCGGCGGGCCGCGGCGARGGCGTCGCCCTCGCGGGTGTGGGCCTTCTCGYGGACCAGAAGCTCGTCACGGGCGGTCTGCCAGGCAGTCAGGTCAACGACGGGCGGGCGGCCAGGCAGCGCTGTGGCCGGGCCGTCCGGTGTGGTCGTCATGGTCTCCTCCGTGGTGTCTCGTGCCGGGCGGCGTCCTACGACGTCCTACGACGGTCGCCAGAACAGACTCGCGACCCGGCCGGAACGCATCGCGGCAGGGGGCGGCGCGGAACGTGCTTTGGCAACTGGCAAACTGAGGATCGAGCAACGGCGCCGTGAGGAGGCAGGGTGACCGCGAATACCGGCGGGGGACCACTTTCCCATCTGCCCGTCGCAGGCGCGGACGTCGAGATCTGGGGGATCAACGACTTCCTCGCTGCCGACGAGCGGCGCCCGACCAGTTTCATCACCAATTTCGGTAACTGGCAGGTGCCCGACCCGGTCGCTGCTGCCCTCGCGTCGAGGGTCGCGCACCTGGAATGGTTCCACGACACGGGGGAACTAGTCGCGATCGGTGACGTTCCCCATCGAGGGGCGGCGACCGTCGAGATCCCGCGCGTCGAAGGAGCGGTCGGGGAGCTGGCTGACATGGTCGCCGGTCCGTTCGGCAGCGGCGGCATATCGTTCCGGACCGCCGACGGCGCGGTTCGCGAGTTCCCCGAGATGGTTGTCTCCGAAGGCACCCGCGTCGCGGTGCTGGCGGTCATCAAACAGGGCCCGCGGGTGCACGGGGTGCTGTGGGACTGGCACCGCTGGCACCGTCGCCCCGAAGGATGGGCCTGGCTGGAAGAGCGCCTGCTCAGCACCCGCCGCACGACAGGCGGCAACGACTGATCAGGGACCGGGACAGTTAACCGGTCGCTGCGGCGTGCCTTCTGCTCCTCTCACTCCTCGGGCACGGGCGGACGGCCGTGACGGCGTGGTGGGTGCGCGCGGAACAGGACGATCTGCGTAGCCGTAGGCGGAATCGCTCCAGCCGGGCACACGTTTGATCAGGCGCTCACTGTATGGGCATCGACGCGGACCGTGAAGGATGTCCGCGATCCTGCTCAGTCCCACCGCCGCGCTATGACCGGTTGGGCGAGGCCACCGGGCATCAGTGCTCTGCTTGGCCGGGACCTTCGCACCGGTGGATGCTGCCCCCGCTGGGGACCACTGAGGAGCACAAGGCGTGGAGGCCCGGGCCGGATCTTGGCCGGCCACGGCGAAGAGGAGACGAAGGGAACTATGCGGATGCTGCCTCCCGCGACGCGGCGGCAACGTCGGCTCCCGAGGCAGCGGCAACGTCGGATCCCGAGGCGGCGGCGTTTGCGGGTCATCGCCGTAAGTGAATCCGAGGAGGCATTTCGCCATGCGGGTTGTTGTTGTGTACGAGTCGATGTTCGGGAACACGAGGCAGATTGGCCAGGCGATTGCGGATGGCATCGGCCCGCTCCATGAGGTAGTCGTCATCCCGGTGCGTGACGCAAATCCTGAGGTGATCAGCGGTGCCGACGTCGTCGTCGTGGGCGGTCCCACGCATGTGCACGGCATGAGCCGTCCGGCCAGCCGTACGTCGGCCGGCGAGATCGCTCGGAAGCCACCGAGCGGTGTGGCGCTCGAGCCCGGCGCAGAAGGCCCCGGACTGCGGGAATGGTTCGCCCGCTGCGGCGTGATCGAGGGGTATGCGGCAGCGTTCGATACGCGCGCACACGGGCCCTCGATCTTGACTGGCCGGGCGTCAAAGCGCATTCACCGGCTGCTGCGCCGGCACGGAGCGCGACAGGTTTGCCCGCCGGAGAGCTTCTTCGTGACGAAGGACAACGCACTCGCACCAGGGGAGATCGACCGCGCGCGCCGGTGGGGCGAACACCTGTCGCACGTGGCCACAGAGCCGGCGAGGACCGAGTTTCCGGTCTGACCGGAGCCATGGATCAACGGCGAGCGGTAGTGGTCGAGCGGTTCGCGGTCACCGGCGTACAGCCCTCGGCCCGCCCGGGCGTTGCGCGTAAGCATTCAGGCATCTTGTAGATCTTGTTATGGGTAGGCACGTCTGGATATCTGGATGTTGCGCGGCCTGACGGGTTCAGACCTGCCCTGGCCCGGATGGTGTGCTACGGCTTGCGGGCAACACCGCCGYAGATGCTGACCCGCGCGTCGGTCAGCTCCTCGACGGCGCTGCCGTCGGCCCGCCAGCGGTGAACGACCTGAACCCCGGGGTCGACCAGCTCCAACCCGTCGAAGAAACGTTCGACTTCGGATCGGCTGCGGGGCTGCACCGACATCCCCTTCTGCCGGTAGGCTTCCGCCGCCCGTTCCGCGTCCGGATCATAATCTCCGGTGCCGTGGGTGAGGACAAGATAGCTCCCCGACGGCAACGCGTCGAGGAGCCGACGCACGATCCCGTAGGGATCATCCGCGTCGGGGATGAAATGGAAGATCGCGACGACGGACAGGGCGATCGGCCGAGTGAGGTCAAGAGTGCTGTGCAGCTGCGGGGCAGCGCGGATCCCGTCAGGGTCGCGCAGGTCGGCGTCGAGGTAGGCGGTGCGCCCCTGCGGGGTGCTGGTCAGCAACGCGCGGGCGTGGGTGAGCACGATCGGGTCATTGTCGACGTAAACCACCCGGGTGTCGGGGGCGAGGCCCTGGGCGATCTCGTGCAGGTTCGGGCTGGTGGGGATGCCGGTACCGATATCCAGGAACTGGCGGATCCCGACCTCCCCGGCCAGAAACCGGGTCGCCCGCGTCATGAACGCCCGGTTCTCCCGGGCCGTGACGCGGGCGTTGGGGAACGCGGCGATGACCTGCTCGGCGGCCTCCCGGTCGGCCGGGAAGTTGTCCTTCCCGCCCAGGTAGTAGTCATACATCCGGGCCGTATGAGGAAGATCCATCCGCAGGTTCACCGGCTCCCGGTCCCCCGTCGTCGCTACCCACGCCGGGTCCCGTGTTTCCGTCACCGCTCCTCCATCCCCTTGCCACTCGGACATCCGCTCGCCACTCGGATGCCACTCGGATGCCACTGACGAGCACCCTAACGGCACGGGCAGGCACCATCCACAGCAACCCTGGAGAAGGCCCGACCCTGGAGAAGGCGGCCGCTGGAAACGGGCCCGGCCCGGCAGATCCCGTCGCCTTTCCCACCCACACCCGGCTACGGAAATGGGAACGTCCCCACCGCCGCAACGCCGGCTCCACGCACCCGAACCGCCCAGTCCAGGCGCGATACCAAAACTTTAGGTTCATGTCCATTCACGGGTGAACCCGTGGTTTTCCCGTCCGGCGATCGCCGGGTGGGTAGCCAGGGGCGGCCAGCCAGCGGCGGCCGGCCGCCATCCCGGTCCTGCACGCAGGCGAGCCGCACCAACACCGTCAGCAACGGGAGCACCGTCGGCGGACGTGGACGTTCGTGCCCTTGAGGTGGTGCCCGCCGGTCTTTCGACGGTGGCGGGAGCTCGGATTCGACCACCGCCCATGCTTCTCGCCACGCTCCGCATAAAAAAAGAAGATCTAAACCAGGATCWCCGGGAAGAGTGGCTTCGCTCAGGACACTGACCACCCGATTTCCAGCTATTGACTACCCGGAGGGGTGGTGCACCACCCCCCACCGACTGCAAGGCTGTGACTCACTTCATACAACAAGGCAGCGGAAAGCCGATGGGAACCCTTGTCAACGTCGACAACGCTGACACGCTCACCGAYCTGTATGCGACGGACGGTGAACCTGTCACGCAGGTCAAGACGGTGACAGCACTGCACGATCAGGCGCGGTGTTTCGTCGACCGCCAACCGTCATGATCGTCGCTGGCTGTGCACGCAATACGGCGATCCGGGTTGACACCCCGCCAAGGAGAAATAATGACCCCCGTATACCCGATCACCCACGATAGGTGGTACACGCTGGCGAGGACGCCCGCCGTCGAGTTCTTCCAGACGAGGACTCGGGAACTTGCCCCGCAGCGGCCAGCCGAATCCGGCAAGACCTGGGGAAAACTGGTCGTAAATCCGGAGACCCCCCGAATCGCGTCGATTTTCCTCGACGCCGCTGCCCAACTGGCCACTGCGGCCGCCTGCTTCCGGACCGCCCGGCAGGTTCGCGGGACGGAGCGCCGCCGGCGGTTCGCCCGCCTCGCCGCTGGCGGCGTGCTGGTCGCCAACCTCGCGACGGCGGCGACGTTCCTCGCCGGCGGCTTCCTGACTGGCCGCATGTCCCCGAGCTATGCCATCTTCCTCGTTCTCTACGGGGTGGCCCTGGCCGGGCTGCTGTCCCTACCCACCGCACCGGTGGAAGGCCAGGGCGAGAACACCAGGACCGCGCGACACAGCGGATACCGCTGGCATACGATCACCCTGCTGGACTGTGTGCTGATCGTCGGCTCGATCATCCTGCTGGCGTGGGGGACGACTCTCGCCGCGCTCGTCCCGGCCGGCCCGCCCGACCCCATCCAGCTCTTGGCCGCCCTGCTCCACCCGGTCGCCAGCCTGATCCTCGCCACGGCGGTGCTGCTGATCACCTGCTTCCGCCGGCCGCGTTCCCCGGCGGCGTCGGTACTGCTCAGCACGGGCCTGCTGATCGACGGACTCACCAGCAACATCTCCGTCTACAGCACCGCGCCGGACAGCCACCACCTTCCCCCCTGGGCCATGATCGGATTCACCCTCGCCTTTATGATGATCTTCCTTGCCGCTCTGCTACCGGCGCGCACGCACCCGGACAACCCCACACCCGACAGCCTCACGACCGACAGCCTCACGACCGACAGCCTCACGACCGACAGCCTCACCCCGGGCGGCCCCCGGGCGGTGTGGGCGCACGCCGTGCTGCCTTACGCCGTGCTCGGTGCGGCCGGCCTGCTGATCCTGGGCAAACTGTCGACCGGTGCGCAGCTCGACCGGTTCGAGGCGTACGGCATGGTCGGACTGCTGCTGGTGGCGCTGGTCCGGCAGATGGTCACCCTGGCGGAGAGTAACCGACTGTTGGCCGAGGTACGCCAGCGCGCACGGCAGCTTCACCATCAGGCGTTCCACGACCCGTTGACCGGCCTGGCGAACCGGGCGCTGTTCACTCGGCGGCTGCAACGAGCCCTCACCCACGACCCCGACAACCCCGACAACCCCGACGCCTGCCACGCCGGCGACTCCGGGACGGTGTCCGTCCTGTTTTTGGATCTCGACGGGTTCAAGCTGGTGAACGACACGCTCGGCCATGCCGCCGGGGACGAACTCCTCAAAATCAGCGCGGAGCGACTGCGGGCGGACACCCGCGCGGTGGACACCGTCGCCCGGCTCGGCGGGGACGAGTTCGCCATCATTCTCGGCAGCGGCGGCGTCGACGCCCGGAAGGTGGGTGAGCGGCTCGCGATGGCAGTCCAGGAGCCGTGCCTGCTGGCCGGGCAGATCTACACCCCGCGGGCCAGCTTCGGCCTAGTCACGCTCGACGGCTCCACCACCCGGCCGGCCAGTCCCGACAGCCTGCTGCACCAGGCCGACCTGGCCATGTACGCGGCCAAGCGGGAACGCGCGGGCAGGCTGGTCGTCTACCGGCCGGAGCTGTCCGCCCTCCCCGAGCACCGCCACCCGGACCCACCCAGCCAGGACGACCCGGTGGGCGCCTACGGCCGAGTAGTAGGCCTGATGTGATCCATCTGCCTGCCCCGTTCCGCGCGCGTATCACCGGCCTGGGGAGGAGCGCCCCGTTCAGGTCGGTCGCCGTCTGATCGAGGTATCCAGTGACCGACCGCACCGTTCACCCCGGTGCTCGACTGGCCGGACCGCCAGTCGAGCCGGAACCCAATTTGGATCTTGAGTGGATCCTCGGCGACCTGCTCCGGTTCTTCACGGGTGGACCGGTGCGCCCACGCTGGTAGTGATCCGCCCCAGCGGCGAAGCGCCGAAGTTCGCCAGGGTTTCCTCGTTGTGTCTCCCTAGCGGGAGTTTCCTAGATAAGTTGATCTTTGGAGTCCGTTGAGCTGGCCGGTGGCTGGTTCAGGACGGTCTGACCTGGATCTTTGAGTACTCGCCTGATCGACAGTTCGCCTTCCGGTGTGTATTACCTAAAGCATGTCGTYGTTGGTGGGGAAGAAGGTCGGTGGGAAGACGTACTACTACCTGGTCGAGTCGGCCCGTGTGGACGGCGAGCYCAGGATCGTCTCGCAGCGCTACCTGGGCTCGGCCGAGGATCTCGCGGCGGCGGTCGCGGCCCGGGACGCCGCGTCGCTGCCGGAACGCACCCGCCATCTCGCTTTTGGTGATGTCGCGGCCGTGTGGGAGATGCTGACCCGGCTCGACGTGGTCGGGCTGGTCGACGAGGTGGCCGGGGCACGCCGGTCGGACGCCGGGGCGTCGGTGGGCACCTACCTGGCGCTCGCCGCGCTCAACCGGCTCGTCGACCCGCGTTCGAAGGCCGGTTTCGCCGAGTGGTGGGCGACGACGGCCGCGGACCGGTTCACG
>NZ_MRUJ01000375.1:0-2118 GCF_002099325.1 Frankia sp. KB5
GCCTGTCACCGTGCGTTGACATGCGGGCCGCAGAACGGAGAGGGCCGGAGCTTCTACTCCAGCCGGCGCATGGAGGAGCCCATGCCTCCGGACTCACGCTTCCACTGCTCGGCCAGCCATGTGTGGACGTCAGCGGAACGGTAGCGGACATGCCGGCCGAGCTTGCCGCATGGCGGGCCGGTGCGGGTGAACCGCCAGTATCGGACGATGCCCTCATTGACCTCGCAGATCTTCGCGACGTCGGCGGTGGTCCAAAGTCCTTCAGAGAAGGACGGGCTCAAGGGCGTTGTCCGCTCGGGCTGTACTGGTCGGGCGCCGGGCGGCTCCGCCGAAGCCGCGAACCTCCGTATCGGYGGCGGATTCTGCGCCGATCTCGATTTCGGTCACGCGCTGCTGCCCCGTCGCCGTTCTCGCCGCACCTGGGCGCTCCGCAAGGCGAGAAGCTGCATGTGGGCTTTGCGGGCATACTCGGCGCGGCGGGCCCGCTCGGCCGGGTCAAGCACCCCGTCCGGGTCGACCTGCTGCTCGAAGCGGCGCAGCATCGCCGCCCGTGCCGGCTGGGTGCGGGCCGCCCGGTCCCACGTTCGCGCCCACGAGGAATTAGCGGCGGCGCGGGCACGTAATGATCGCAGTTCGGGGCTCAGCTTCTCCATGCGGTGTGCCTACCCACCCGGAACATGGTGACAGCCCGATGTGCGTGTCCCTCCCGTGGCCCTGTGCTCGCGACCGAGCCGCTAGAGTGCGCGGTCCGACGAACACCACGGGGGAAACGTGCGCCRCTCGCTTTTGCTGCTGCCCGCAGCCGCATTACTCGCGGCCAGCATCRCCGGYTGTCAGCCAGCACCCGTCATCCAGACTGCGGCAACACCGTCGCCATCGTCCGTGACCTCGCTGCCGCCTCAGGTCTCCCCGGCGCCTTCGACACCGCCTTCGTCTGTCCGGCCGACGTCGCCTCCGCCGACCAAGCTTGACCCGGTGACCGCAGGAAAGAACGGCCCGTACTAATAGGAATCTTAGCATCTGGACACGGCTGCCCTATTGTGATTCAATAACAACATGCGGGAAAATGACGGTCGAAAAATTGATCACGCCACCCTGGAAACCATAAGGATTCGCGTGGCGCGTCAGATCGTCGACGAGGGGAAGAGCGCCGACGAACTGGCGACCGCCCTGGGTTTCAGGCGGTCGACGGTATTCTCGTGGGCGCAGCAGTACCGCAATGGTGGGGTGGAGGCACTCCGCGCAAAACCCGTTCCCGGCCGGCCGAAAAAACTGAGCGAGGCGCAGGCGGACAGGCTCTATACGATCCTGTGTACCAAGACTCCCGATCAGATGGAGTTCGACTTCCAATTGTGGACCCGCTGGATGGTGCGTGACCTCATCGTGCGGCTGTTCGGGGTCGGTATCACCGAACAGGCGGTCGGCAGAATGCTGCGGCGTTGGGGGATGTCCCCGCAGCGTCCCGTCAGGCAGGCAACCCAGCGCGATGACACAAAGGTCATGCGCTGGAAGACCGAGCAGTTTCCCAAGATCCGCGCCGAAGCAAGGAAGGTCGGAGCCACCGTCTACTTCGCAGACGAAGCCTCCGTCCGCACCGACCATCACGGCGGAACAACCTGGGCGCCGGTCGGCGAAACCCCGATCGTCAGCGGTACGGGAGACCGGAAATCAGTCCTCATGCTCTCCGCCGTCAGCGCCCAGGGGAAGCTACACTTCATGCTCCAGCACGGCGGCTCTGTAGACTCCAGCGTCTTCATCGACTTCTGTAGAAAACTGCTCCACGACGACGGCGGGAAAGTCTTTCTCATCGTCGACGGCGCCTCGTACCACGATTCCAAGGCAGTCCGCGAGTTCGTCACCACCACAGAAGGAAAGCTCCGCATCTTCCGTCTGCCGCCATACGCGCCGGACACTAATCCGGACGAATGGGTCTGGAACAACGTGAAGACCGCCAAAATCGGCCGGAAGACGATCACATCCATCTCGGATCTCTACTCCCAGGCCCTCGCCGCACTCCGCCGACTCCAAGAGCAGCCAGGGCGGCGTGGCCGCCACCCTTTCGTATGAGAATTTGAGTCCGGCCGCGGGACGCCTGTGGTCCTGATGTTGGCCGGTGGG
>NZ_MRUJ01000376.1:0-2094 GCF_002099325.1 Frankia sp. KB5
CGGCCACTGTGTCCCCCGCGGCCACTGTGTCCCCCGCGGCCACTGTGTCCCCCGCGGCCACTGTGTCCCCCGCGGCCACTGTGTCCGCTGTGTCCGGATCGACGAGGATGAAGGACGGCACGAGGTGCGCGTCGTGCTCGCCGACGTCGACGGTGAACGAGCGCAGCGCGCCGTTCGCGCCACCCGCGCCACCCGCGCCGTTCGCGCCGTTCGTGCCATCGGGCAGGACGAGCGTGTTCCCCCAGCCGAGTAGCTCGCCGAGAACGAAACGCACCCAGGCCGCCTGGCCGCCGACGGGATCGTCCAGCCAGGCGGTGTGCTCCCGGCGCAGGCGTTCCCGGGTCTTCTTCTCCAGCGGGTCGAGCGTCGGCCAGACCCGCCGGAGCACGGGCAGGCTGAGGAACGGCCCGCTGACCTCGATGAGGCTCAGCCATTCGCGGTGCTGCGCGGAGCCGTCCGGCGCGGGCGGCCGGCGCCGACCGCCACCGCCACCGCTGCCGCTGCCGCGACCTCCGGGGATGCCCCGGCCCCGCGTGGTGGCACCCACGGTACTCATCGCGCCTCCTCCGCTGCCGGCACGACCAGGACGACCGCGACGGGGAACTGGTGCTGCCTCGGGTCACGGTATCGCTGCGCGATCACGTCGAGCTCCCGTCGCCGTTCCTGGTCGAGCCGGTCGAGCCGGTCCTGCCACGCCTGCCGGTCCTTGCGGTACTGGGCCAGCTCCTCGCGGCTCCTGGCGATCTCGAACCGGCTGAACAGGGCGTCCTCGTCGTTCTCCGGATCCTCGATCGCACCGCGCAGCGTCGCGGCGAACTGATCGAGGATAGTGGTGATCCGATTCTCCTCGGCGGCCCGGCGCTGGCCGAGAAGGCGGGTCAGCGACTCCTGGCGGGTCCTCGTCCGCCACTCCAGGGCGGAGAGCACCCCGGGCCGCACCGCCGGCCAGCGCTCGACGAGCCGCTCCCGCGTCTCCCCGGAGACGGGCCGGCCGGCGGCGAGCGCGGTACCGACGAGATCGCCGAGGACCGTCAGGTTCTCCAGGCGGCGGAACCGCCCGGTCGCCGGCGCCCAGCCGCCCGCGTACAGGACCTCCTCGTGCAGCCGGACGCCGTCCGCGCCCACCAGCACGAACCGGGAGAACGCGCCGATCAGCACCTCCTCGCAGCGCGGATCGTCCGAGCGCACGGCGGTGACGCGGTGCAGCCCGACGTCGGCGTTGGAGACGGCGCCCCGCAGCAGCCTTGTCGACATGTCGACGAGGCGGTGGCCGAGGTGCGCGAGCACGACGTCGTCGCGGTCCTTTGCCATGGCCGGGTCGAAGGTGATCGGCCGCTGGCGCGGCGGCGTGCCCGGGGGAAGGTCCTCACGGCGCAGCTTCTCGGTGAGTCCCGCGGAGGCGCGCTGCCACGAGCCGGTGAGCGTCGGCACCGTGAACAGTCCCTCGGCGTGCTCCTTCTCGTCGACGTACGGGGTGAGTGCCTGTTGGCGGGCGAGGCTCAGTGCCGTGCCGACGACGCGGCGCACCGCCGCCGGGGTGATGCCGAGCTCGCGGACCGTGTCGTCGAGGTTCGCCCGCAGCCGGCGCACCTGCTCGCGCACGTTCTCCGCGACCGGGACGGTGCCTCCGGCGGCCACGGAGCCGCCCGGACCGACGTCGAGGTCGTCGGGACCGAGGTCGATCCGCTCCCCCAGCATCCGACGCTGCACCCGATCGGAGAGCACCGCGTTGACCGACCCGAGGTCGGCCTTCATCTGCGCGACCTTCTTCACCACCCGCGACAGGAACTCCAGGTCGGCCTCAAAGGAATCGACGCTGCCCGACCAGCCGGAGCCGACGAAGTGCCGGATCTCCGGGGAACGGCGCTGCCCGTACCGGTCGATGCGGCCGATCCGCTGCTCCAGCTTGTTCGGGTTGAACGGGATGTCGTAGTTGACCAGCCGATGGCAGTGATTCTGCAGGTCGATGCCCTCACTCGCCGCATCGGTGGCGAGCAGGACCCGCATCGGATGTTCGCTCGGTTCGGCCTGGAAGGCGAGCCGCAGCTGCTCGCGCTCGTCAACGGACAGCCCGCCGTGCAACAGGCCGAGCCG
>NZ_MRUJ01000377.1:0-2040 GCF_002099325.1 Frankia sp. KB5
CGTGAACGTCCGCCGCTTCGCCTTCGGCTCGACCTCCGGGTCAGGCCGCGGCCGCTCGGGCTCGTCATCCACCCGACCATCATCGACCAGGCCCCGCCCGGCCGTCAGCACCATCGCCACGATCAMCCCCTCCCTACCCGCCATACCTAGCCTAGACTGACGATGACCTCTGTCTCACATCATCTTGGCAGGTAGGGAAGTCGACCGGTTTGACGATGTAGCTGTTGACGCCGAGATCGTAGCTGGCCACGATGTCCCGTTCCYCGTGGGAGGAAGTCAGCATCACCACCGGCACGGTCCGAAGGGCCGGGTCRCCTTTCAGTCGTTGCAGGACCTCCAGGCCGTCGACCTTCGGCAGCTTGAGATCGAGTAGAACGACCTTCGGATCCCTGTCCGGCGACCGGTCGGCGTAGGGGCCGGTACGGAAGAGGAAGGCGAGCGCCTCGGCTCCGTCCCGGAGAACCTCGATCGAAGCCATGATGTTCTTTGTATGCAGCGCGTGCAGGGTAAGTTCGATATCGTCGGGATCATCCTCCACCAGCAGAATGTTCGGTCTTTCGATGTTCACGCCGATACCTCCTCGCTCAGAGTGAAGAAGAAGGTCGCGCCTTTCCCCTGCGCCGCCTCCGCCCAGATCCGCCCGCCATGGCGGGCGATGACGCGCTGGCACAGCGCGAGACCGACACCCGTTCCCTCGAACTGTTCCGAGCGGTGCAGCCGCTGGAACACCCCGAACAGCTTGTCCGCATACCGCGGATCGAAACCGGCCCCGTTGTCGGCGACGTAGAAGACCACCCGCCCGTTCTCGCGGCGGCTGCCGATCTCGATGCGGGCGGGGTCACGGCCCCGGGTGAACTTGACCGCGTTCGACAGCAGGTTGGTGTAGACCACCTTGAGCAGCACCGGGTCGGCCACCCCACGGGGAAGATCCCCGACGGTGATCCGCACCGGGCGGCCGGCGCGGTCGCCCTCTTGCTCCGCCAGCACCGCGGACACGATCGCCGCCGGGTCCACCTCCCGCTTACTCATGGGCTGCCTGCCCAGGCGGGAGAAGGCGAGCAGGTCGTCGATCAACGCGCCCATCCGGTCGGAGCTGCGTTGCACCCGGTCGAGATAGCCGCGGGCCTGCTCGGGCATGTCCTCGGCGTACTCGTCCATCAGGATTCGGGAGAAACCGCTCATCGACCGCAGTGGCGCCCGCAGGTCGTGGGAGACGCTGTAGGTGAAACTGCCGAGCTCGTCGATGGCCTCGTGCATCCGCTTGTTGGCCTCGACGAGGCGCGTGTTCGCCTCCGCCAACCGGGCGTTCGTCCCCGCCAACCGCTCGTTGGCCGCGGCCAGATCGGCGGAGACGCGCAGTCTTTCGGCATCGGCATGATCCAGCCGCCGGCAGATCCCGACGGTGACCGCCAGCAGCATGACCACGGTATAGGAGACCACCAGGGCACCCCGGAACGCGACGCCGTAGAACCCGAGCCGCCACAGCGCCACCGCGGTCGTCCCGACAAGGACCGGGACGATGACCGTGGCCGGCAGCAACTGGCGGGCGACGCCCCCGCCGGCCCCGGAACTCGCCAGGATCGCCAGCGGGGTATAACCCAACCGCGCCAGCGTCGCTCCGACCGACAGCACCAGCGTGGCGACCGCCGCCGGGACGGCGACCCTCGTGTAACCGGAAGTGAAATCGACCCCGTACAGATAGCTCAGCAGCACCGTAAAGGAGATGAACCMCGCGACGCAGACCAGGGCCTGGGCCACGTACCTTCCTCGCCACCGGCGGGTATCGAACAGTAGCAGGGCGAGCGACAACAGCGCCAGAATGGCCGCGCCGAAAGGCACGATCCGCCCCGGATGAGACTGCGAGGCTGTGGCCTGGTCGATGAAGAGAAGTTCGTCTATGCCGAAATTCCGATCCACGGCCGACTCGACGAGAGAGAGTCCGGAGATCGCCAGTGCAAGGGCGGCGGCCCCCTGTCCCGCCGCCAGGGTGACCCGCAAAGTCATTTATGCAGGTCAGCGGGGTTGTCGAGAGTGAGGATG
>NZ_MRUJ01000378.1:0-2004 GCF_002099325.1 Frankia sp. KB5
GCCGCCCTCACCCTGCCAGCTATCCCCTTTTGGTTTCCTGGAAAGAGGGTCTGATGGGAATTCACTTTGCCAAGTACGGGCGTTGCCCGAGCGATCCGCCGACGGTGCTGTGGCGGGTCTATGACGAGATGCACCCTGCGGTCACCGTGCTCGCGGGCCGGATGGAGAACGTCTCCGGCCTGAAGGCCCCACACATGATCGAAGATGACTTGCGCGGGTTCCTTCGGGCGAACCATCGAGCCGTGTGGGAGAAGATCGGCGAAATCAGCCGCGCGGCCCGCCCGCCTGCCACGCCGTCCTGCGGCCGGCTGTACTGCCCGACAGCGGCGAGGCGACACAGCCATCGCGCCTACAAGCCCGGGGATGTGGTCGCCCTGACCGCGGGAGACCCCCAACACGATCCCCAGACGTGGCCGTTCCCGTTCTGGGCGGTCCTCGGCGTGCGCACCGAGGACGAGGTTTACCGCGACGGAATCTGCATCGAGTTCGGGGTCGGCCGTGATCGCCGTTTCGTCGGCCCCCACGAGATCCGGAGGCTTCGCGGCGACGAGATGGTCATCGGCCCGTCGACCTGGTGACCACAGCCCGCAGCCGCTGCGGGCTGCCACCGTCTGCGGCGTTCCCATCAGGCTGCTCATCATCGGCCTCCCGCCATCCATCAGGCGAACCGGGAGCGTGACCGGCCACCCTGTTCACCGAAGTCGGCCGCATGTCGTTTCTCGGTGTCAGTGACTTCCTCACCGAGCCGAGCGCGCCGCATCCGACCTGCCGCACCTGACGGCCCGCCCCACACGACCGGCCCGCGACGGCCGGTGCAACGCCTCTCGGCCCGCCGCGCACCTCGCCCGGCGGGCCGACCCGCGTTGCAGCCCTGATCCCCGATGGCCCGCGCGTCCGCTCGCGCCCCGGCCCCCACGCTCGCGCACGTCCGCCTGTCCGCCGTGCTGCGCCCTCATGAGGAGCGCCCCACCATGCCCTCTACTCCGCATCTGATCGGCTTCGCCGAACTCCTCGGCCGGCTTCGCCACGTCCTGACCGTCAACGGCGAGGACACCGTCAGCCTCCGTTTCTCCGGTCTGTCCTACCGTCCGTACTTCGACCGGGACGGCTGGYCGCGCCGGCTACTCGCCCACGTCTTGTTCGGGCTGGACGGCCACCTCGACCCGGCCAGCCTGCTCAACCTCGAACCCGCCGCCGACGTCCTCGGGGCACTCGGCTACCCGCTGACCGTCAAGGCCACCGCCCTCGCCAGCGAAGCCGAGCAGCTCAGCGTGCAGGGCTGGACCTGGGGCCACGCCGTCCATACGGCGATCCTGCGCACGAACGTGGACGACGAGCCGGAAGACACCCGCATCGGCGACGCCGCCGTGACGGCCGTGCTCTCCCACGTCGCCGCCCACCACGCCACCGAGATGACCAGCCCGAACCGGGCGGTCCCGCTGTTCCACCGCGGCTACCCGACCGGGCTGCTCGGCCACCTGGCCGCCTACCTGCGCCTCGACGCCGTCCACGCCTCCGCCCTCGGCGACAGCAGCGCCCTGGCCCTGTTCGGCCACCTCGGCTGGACGCTGTCCCCGCGCGCCAGCGCGGTCCTCGCCACCGCCGAGCAGGTCGAGGCCGCCGGAGCTACCTGGACCGACGTCGTCATCCAGGCCAGGGCCACCCGTCGAGACCATCTGCGCCGCGACCCCTGGGACCGCTGAACCGCGCCCGGTGCCCGGTGCCTGGACGACCTTCGTCGCGGGCCCGTCGAGCTTGGCTGCGGGCATCGCCTCAGCCGCCGGCATTTCTCGCCGGTAGGAGAACCGTTTCTTCTTCTTCCGGTCCGAACCTGCTCCTTTCCCAACCCACCTTCGCGAGAAAAGAGGACTGGCATGCGTGAATACATCGCGTGYGACGGCGGGGATGACGGTAAGCATTCAGGGGATGCGGTGGGCGGTGTGGTTTCGTGGCATAGCGTGATGGCCGGTCGGCTGGTGCCGCCGGCTGCGTAGGTGGGGCTCG
>NZ_MRUJ01000379.1:0-2000 GCF_002099325.1 Frankia sp. KB5
CCCCCGTTCGCTTGTCACTCGTCAAAGATAACGTTGTCGTGGAAACGCATTCTAGACGGTCACCGGATAATTTCCATCCGCACTCCGTATACATAGATACGAAAGCGCTTGGCGATCGGTTCGTGAGCGGTTCAGAGTAGGTGCTGCCCGACAGAAACCGGACTTCCGGTGGCGGGGCTGACCCTACGGAGGTAGACGGACTATGGCGATACCGCGACGCATTCCGGTGCGTTTCGAGGACGTGTTCCCGGCGGGGGCGTTCGTCCTCGGCGTGGAGGCGGCGAACGACTACGACAAGGTAAAGGCGAACGCTCCCGATCCACAGGAGCGCGACCCGAACACCGGCGAGCGGGTCTGGGCGGTCCGCGTGCTGGACCCCGACCCGGCGGCCCGGCAGGCGGAGCTGAAGGTGAAGGTCGCCGCCGCGGTGCAGCCGGTCCTGCCGGAGGCGATGCCGGGCACGCCGTTCCGGCCGGTGCAGTTCGAGGGGCTGACGATCACACCGTGGGTGGACATCAACGGGAAGTTCCCCAAGCAGGGGTACGCCCTGCGCGCGGTGGGCCTGCGGCAGGTCGGCCCGCTGCGGCGGACGGGGGCGGCGGCGTGAGCGGCGAGCCGAAGCAGTCGTACGCGACGCTCGGCCTGTCCGTCGGCGCGGACTGGTTGGTGACCTGCCACACCTACCCCGACCGCGCGCCGATCCTGGTCGTGGACGCGGGGCGGGTGAGCCTGAGCGTGTCGGCGCTGGGGCGGGAACCGGACGCCCGGCATGTCGACTTCGCGTACAAGCTGCTCGCGGCGGTCAACGACTACCTGATCGCCTACGAGAAGTTCCAGTTCGAATCCCAGGAAGCCACGGAATCCGCCGAAGCGGCGGCGGTGGCGGTAGCGGCTCCGGCTGACGACATGGCCGGGCCGCGCGCCGCGTAGTTTTCCCGCCGGTCGTCGGCATCACGAGGAAACGAATTCCCGTTTCTCGCCTTTCCCTCTTCGTTCGTCAATCCCGTCGGTCTGTGTTTCGTGCGCTCGAAAACAGGTGGTATTGCCATGTCCAGAATCAACGGTGACCAGCGATTCCCGCGGGTTCCCTCGCGGGTCGACAAGGTGCGCGTGCCGGTGTGGATGCTGCTGGTGGCGGTGGCCGGCAAGCTGCTGTGGCTGGCGCTGCGGGGCTGCTGGCGTCACCGCGTCGCCGTGGCGTTCGTGGTCGGCCTGCTTCTGGTGGTGAACCGGGTGGGGCTCGTCGGCCTGGCCGTGCTCGTCGCGGCCTTGGTCCTGGTGGCGGTCGCGTGGTGGCGGGTGCATCCGCGGTCCTTCGGGCCAGTGGCCTGGTGGGTGTGGGGACGGGCGCGGCTGACGTTCGTCTACCGGTGGCGCTGGAAGCCGGCGATGGTGCACACCGACCTGGCGATCCGCATGCCGACGTCGACCGGTGATCAGGTGACGTTCGACGAGTACTTCCCGCGGATTCGGAAGATCCGTTCGTCGCGGTCGGTGGACGTGCTGCGGGTGGAGCTGCTGCCGGGGCAGACCCCTGCGGAGTGGGCGGAGCAGGCCGAAGCCTTGCGGCACGTGTTCCGGGCTCGGCGCTGCCAGGTGCGGGCGGAGACGTTTCGGTTCGTCCGGGTCTCCTTCCACCATCGGGATCCGCTGACCCGGCCGGTCACTCCGCCGGACCTGGACGACACCACCGATCCGGACGACTCCGCCGACGATGCCGGCTCTGACCCTGCCGGCTCTGACCCTTCCGGAGCTGTTCCCTCCGCTCTCGTCCGCCGTGGCGGGCGTGCGTCGCGGCTGCTCGCCGGGCTGTCGGCGGTGCCCGTCGGACGGTGCGAGGACGGCCGTCCCTGGACGTTGCCGGTCCGGGGAACTCACGTGCTCGTCGCGGGGGCGACCGGGGCGGGTAAGGGCTCGGTGCTGTGGTCGCTCGTCCGCGGTCTCGGTCCGGCGGTGCGGGCGGGGCTGGTGGAGCTGTGGGTGTGCGACCCGAAGGGCGG
>NZ_MRUJ01000380.1:0-1966 GCF_002099325.1 Frankia sp. KB5
ATCGGCGACCTCCGCGTCGAGGTTCGCCAGCAGATCGCGCAGGCCGCCCGTGCGTCGACTCATCAGCCGGAAGCAGCTGAGCACCCGGCTCGCGATCCGCACGGCGTCGAGCCCCTTGCCCCGTACGTCACCAATGAGCAGGCGGGTTCCCCACGGGCTGTCGACGACCTCGTACAGATCCCCACCGATCATGGCCTCCACGGTGGCACTCTCGTAGCGGACGGCGAACCGCAGCCCGCCGGACGACGACGGGACGGGACTGAGGATCGTCTGCTGCGCCACCTCGGCCACCCGAGTGACGTTCTGCAGCTTCGTCTCGCGTCGGATGTTGTATCGGCTGACCAGGACGGCCATCACTCCGCCGGCCGTGACCCCGACCAGCCGGACCACCTGGGCCGTCGGGCCACCGCCGCTCCGGCCGAACAGGTCATCGTGCAGACCCAGCAGGATGCCCGCCAGGACCGCCGCCACCCCGTAGCCTGCGGTCAGCCGGGGTCCGGCGAACGTGGCCGCGAGCATGGGGCTCAGAATCGCGAGTCCGATCACGTTCCATTTCTGGTTGCTCAGTTGCAGTCCGACCACCAGGGCGAGTATGAGCATCGGGGTGATCGGGGCGATCGGGGCGAACCAGCGCAGCACCCTCAGCACCTCAGTACCGCAGCACCCTCAGCACCCCGGGAGATCCGCCCGGGGATCTCGCCTTGGCCAGGCCGCATGGGTGTCTGTCTACCCGCGAGCGGTCCGGACCGAACCCGCCGGAGCCTGCTTCCAGGGGGCCTCACCAGCCAGCATGGACGCGCTGACCCGGCGGCGGGCCCGGYCCGCCGAGACCTCGATCGCGCGCCTCGCCGAGCAGCTCGCGGCGCTGTGAACCCGTTCAGCGGGGTGCCATCCGGATGGCACCGTCGAGGCGGATGGTCTCGCCGTTGAGCATGGGGTTCGCGATGATCTGGGTCGCGAGCAGGCCGTACTCGTCGGGGGAGCCCAGGCGCGAGGGGTGCGGGACCTGCTGGCCGAGAGAGACGCGAGCCGGCTCCGGCAGCGAGGCGAGCAGCGGGGTGTCGAACAGGCCGGGGGCGATGGTCACCACGCGGATCTTCAGACTGGCGAGGTCGCGGGCGATCGGCAGCGTCATGCCGACGATGCCGCCCTTGGACGCCGAGTAGGCGGCCTGCCCGATCTGGCCCTCGAACGCCGCCACGGACGCGGTGTTGATGATGACGCCACGCTCGCCGTCGATCTCCTCGGTCCTGCTGATCCGCTCGGCCGCGAGTCGGATGACGTTGAACGAGCCGATCAGGTTGACCTTGACGACCCGCTCGAAGATGGCCAGTGGGAACGGCCCTTCCTTGCTCAGCGTCTTGGCGGCGTTGCTGATGCCGGCGCAGTTGACGGCGATGCGCAGCGGGCCCAGCTCGGCAGCCACGTCCAGGGCTGCCGTCACGTCCTGCTCGGAGGTGACGTCGCCGGGGCTGAATCGCACCGAACTGCCGAACTTCTCCGCGACCGCCGCGCCGTTCGAGGACGGGAGGTCGAGGAGGACCACGCTGGCACCAGCGTCGATGAGCCGGGTGGCGGTGGCAAGGCCGAGGCCGGAAGCCCCGCCGGTCACCACGGCGACTGAATCCGTGATCTGCACGTGAGTTCCTCTCCGGGAGGGACATCGGCCGGAGGCGCGGCCTTGGCTGTGCGGGGTGGAGCTGGGGGAACGAGCCGGCCGTCCCCCGACCGGCGACCAGGGGAGGCGGCCATCCGTGCACACCCCGGAAGACGTGCACACCCCGGAAGAGTAGTGCAAGCCGCGCGGGCGGACAGCGCTCCCGTGGGCCGCCAGCTCCGCGCTGCCCACCGGTTGGCGCGGATTGGGACCGGGCCGGTGGGACCAGGAGGATCAGTAGGTGCAGGTGGGCGGGCCCGGCGAGGGCGCTCCCGGCGGCGCCGGTCCGGCGGCGGGTCCGGCCGCCGC
>NZ_MRUJ01000381.1:0-1964 GCF_002099325.1 Frankia sp. KB5
CGTCATGGCCGCCGGTCGCATCGCCCAGACCGGCACGCCCCAGGGCGTCTACGCCTCACCCGGCAACCCGACCGTCGCGGCCTTCGTCGGCGCCGCCGTGTTCATGCCCGCCGTCGTCACCGGGCTCACCGCCTCCTGCGACCTTGGCGAACTCGCCGTCCGGCCCGGGTCTCCCCAGGGCGAGGCGCGCCTGCTCGTCCGGCCGGAACAGATCAGGCTCCTCGCCGCGGCGGACGGCGACAAGAACCAGAACGAGAACCAGAACGAGAACCAGAACCAGCACGAGAGCCAGGACCGAAACGAGAACGAAGAGCGGAACGAAGAGCGGAACAAGGAGCGGAACAAGGAGCGGAACGTGGTGGTCGGCCGGGTCACCGAGGTGCGGTACTTCGGCCACGACGCCACCGTCCAGCTCCGGCTCGACCGGTCCGGCCGCACCGTGACGGCGCGGGTGCCGGGGCGCCAGCTTCCCGAACCCGGCACCCGCGTGCGGCTGTCGATCACCGGGCCCGTCACGGCCTTCCCACCCCATTGACTCCGTCGCGGCTCTCACCGACGCCGGTCCCGGCGCCGGCACGGTCGCGGCGGTCACGAGCGCCCTGCTACCGCCACGCAGGTCGATCGTCACCGCCTGACCGTCCCCGAACGACGACAGGTCGGCCGGTCGATTCGTACAGTCAGACTTATGACGTCGCCCACGCCTATGACGTCGCCGGCGGGAACCGCCCGGATCGACACCTGGATCTGGTGCGTGCGCCTGGTCAAGACGCGATCGCAGGCGACCGCCGCCTGCCGCGCCGGCCATGTCCGCCTCAACGGCGAGCGGGTCAAGCCGGCCCATCCGGTGCGGGCCGGCGACGAGATCCGGGTGCGCCAGCCCGGGCACGAGCGGGTCGTCGTCGTCACCCGGATCCCGCACAGGCGGGTCGGCGCGCCCGTTGCCGCGGAGTCCTTCGTCGACCGCAGCCCGCCGGTCGCGCGCGAGGTGCCGCCGGTGGTGGCCGTGCGCGATCGGGGCGCCGGGCGGCCGACGAAGCGCGACCGGCGGGCGCTGGAACGCCTGCGCGACCAGCCCCGCCGGCCGGATGCGCGGTAGCGGCGCCGCTACTGGGTGCCCAGTAGCGGCGCCCCGGTCAGGCGACGCCTCGGTCGAGGGAGTTCGCAATCGCCCACACACCATGACCATCCCCAGGAACCTTGCCCTGGGATTACTAACCCTGGTACTACCCGCCATGGGATTACTTCGCATCAACGGTGTGAAGAAAACGAAGGAAGCGACCGGGTACGTTGCCGGTGACCGGGACCGGGCTCTGCCGCTGCGTGCCGCGTAGCGTTATCCGCGCTCGTGGAACGCGATCGTGAGGTTGATCTGCCTGGACGACACGACCGCGGGTCGCGTCCCGCCGCACCGACCGGCTCGAACTAGAGTCAGRCCCATGGGGCGAGCGTCATCCGGGTTGGCTCGGTGGAATTCGCGATGAGCTACCGTGAGAAACCGAGCGTGGACATCCCGGACCATTCGGCGGGGCAGCCCGCCCGTAATGGGCGTTCGGTCCGGTTCAGCATTGTGATGCCGACATACAACCGCCGAGACGTGGTATTGCAGAGTATTGCGGAACTCAGGTATCTCGATATGCCGTGGCCCTGCGAATTGATCGTCGTCGTCGACGGTTCCACGGATGGCACTGAGAAGGCTCTCCAGGCTGTCTCTCTGCCGTTCTCCAAGCGAATCCTGTGGCAGGAGAACGCGGGCGCGGCCGCAGCGAGAAACCGTGGCGCCGCGGGCGCGCTCGGCGAGTTCATCCTCTTTCTCGACGACGACATGGCGGCGGACCGGCGGCTCCTCGTCGAGCATGAGCGGCTTCTCGCCGCCGGCGCCGACGCCGTGGTCGGCCACATCCCGATGCACCCCGCCTCGCCTCCTACGGTGCTCACCTACGGAGTCGACCGGTGGGCCCGGGCAC
>NZ_MRUJ01000382.1:0-1955 GCF_002099325.1 Frankia sp. KB5
GTTGACGCTCCGCCACGAGAAGACCCGCCAGACGGAAAACGGTGTGATCGCCGAACGGCAGCTCGGCGGTGTATGTGAAACTCATCGAGGCGTGGAGTTCCTTCGGAGTTGCTCTTTGGTCGGAACAACTTCCTACCGGAGCCCCGCGCCTTCATCGTCTCCACCCCCAGGGACGCTCACACCCAGCGACGCTCACGGAGCGTCACCAAACGTTGCAGGGAAAGGCTCAATCTMAAAGGACAACCGAAGCAGGGGCGCAAAGTTCAGGCCGGTGAGGTCGCCGAAATGCGCCCGCGTGAGCACACTGTCAAAGATCATAATCTTGTTATGAGCTTTCTCGGGGCCGATTTTAGGCTCCACAGAGCTAAACCACGACCGCGAACCTGGCAGAGTTTTAGGTGGTTCGCCTATTGACGCCCCGCACCCGGCCTACGTCCCGGACGGAACCGCCCGGATAACCCCGGCGATCTTGGCCCACTTGTCGGCGCTCAAGGTGGGGGCGCGCTGGAGCTGGAGGCGCACCCATTCGGCCGCTGTCACCACGTGCTCCGGCCGCTTTATTCGTAAGGGCGGTGGTCGGCTCCGTACTGCATTTCCAGCAGCTGTTGCGCGACGAGCCGCCTCAACCGCCCCTCCTGGCGAAATCGAAACTGACGCATCTCCACGCCGCTGACTTCTTGGGCGGCCTGCCGCGCGCCCGCCGGCGTGAGCCGCGCCGTCTTCGGATGCACCCGGAACAGCAGATGCACCTGGTTGTGCTCAGGCACCGCCTCATCCAGGCTGGCCGCCGCCTCCCGCACCACCGCCAGCACCGCCGTCGCCAACCCAAGGCTGGTGGCGGCATGCACCCGCCCGCGGACGATGCCGAGGCCGGTCAAGGCGGGAAGGTCCCGCAGTAGCGGCTCCAGGTCCAGGGGCGAGGCGGCCGACCGGACGGGGGCCAGCTCCTTCGTCAGCTGGTCCAGGGGGTCCGGGACAGCGCCCACCCGCGAGGCGTCAGCCATTGGCGCGCTCCAGTCTCAGCGATCTTGGTGCCGCCAGCCAGGGTGGCCGACGGCCTGATGCGATCGAGGCTGCAACACAAACCCCCTGGTTGTGGGCGTCAACCAACCACCAACCGTTTCAGAGCTGGTTGGCTCGCCTGCCAACCACCCGGCCAACCAACCACCTCACTCCCGTCAAGCAGCAGGCCGCGTCTCTCCGGGATACTGAGGTGCTGACATGGGGGAGGGTCGTCGGTTGCCACCAAGCGATGAGGAGGAGGCAGTCCCGTTCGCGGCTCCGCGCACGGGCGGCCTGGCCGTGCCTGCCGCCAATGAGCCGGGGCGGTCGCCCGTCCTCACACCGGCTCAGCGCGTCGGCGCCGCGATGCGACAGGCCCGCGAGGGGCGCGGTTTTTCATTGCGCTATATGGGGGACAAAATAGGGAGGCACCACAGCACGCTGTCGCCGAATGAACTCGGTAATACGATGGCGACCGATAAGACGCTTCAGCTCTACGAGGAAGCCCTGCATCTACCTTCAGGCTCCCTGGTGCAGGTAAAGAAGGAGTCTCTTTCGCGGGGGCAAGACATCACCGGGGAAAAAGTTGGGGAAGCGGCCGATAGCCAACCGCAAACCGGTGCCGAACAAAGCGAGCCTCTGCTGTCGCCAGCTGAAATTGCGTCTGATCGCACCTTGAAAGACTTCGGGCCGTCCAGGGTATATACCGTTCAAGGTGTGCTCCGCAGTTGGCAAGGGCGATTGTTCCTGGCCGCCGCCGCAACCGTCCTCGCATTCTGGGCCGTCGCTCGTTACGCGCCCACATTCTACCCATTGGCTAGCCCGGTTCCAGATGCGAGTGACGCCCAGGCACTTCATTGTTCGTAAGAGTTCGGTGATGGCGTGGGTGGGCGGGCCGAAGGCCCGGCCGGTGTTGCCGGTCGGGTGGTTTTCGGCTTGTGGGTGGGGTTAGG
>NZ_MRUJ01000383.1:0-1954 GCF_002099325.1 Frankia sp. KB5
CAGCCCCTCCACGCCATCGCCGAATACTTACCGACACGCAGTGCAGTACCCGAATCGAGTGCAGTACCCGAATCGAGCACAGCACCCGAATCGCACGATGCCGGTGGCTATCGGACCGGCATTACGGCACACCGAGGACGTCCGCCCCCGGACCGACTCGATCCGTGCAACGTGGACCCGCCTTCCCCGCCGACCGGCAGATGAGTTAACAGTCCACGACGGAAGGTCACAACCGATCGGATCCCCCAGATCTCCCACAACCGATTGCGTGCCCTCGTTAACTCACCCGAGGTGGGAGGAACAGTCTTCATGGAAGGGTCCGAAGGCGGCGAAGTGGGTAGCGGCGTTCGGGCCCAGGTCGCGACGCGACCGCCCACATCGGCCCGGCATCACCGCGGCGGCGCGATGCACCAAATGCCCGGCGGACCAACGACGAGAAGTCCGGCCAACGCGCCGGGCATGGCGGTGCGCCTCGCGCTACCCGCCGTCCGCAACGGGGCCTACCGTTAACGGTATGAGTGCCCAGTCCCACCAAAGCTCACCTCCACCGACCGGCACGGGGGTGCCCGAGAGCGCGCCGGCCGGGCGTGATCCGAACCTCATCACGACCGACGAGCCGGGCGTTGTCCCCACCGGGGCCAGTGAACCTCCGGCATCGGATGATTCCGTGCGCGAACCCGGACAGGCCAACCACGACGAGGAACCACACGCGGCGTTCCGGCGATTTATGTCGACCGGGTGGGCGCCGATTGACGACGCTGTGCCATCCCGCGATGACTGCGCACCCTACACCACGAAACGTCGCGCCTTGTTGGGTTCGCGGTTCCCGGCGGACGCGCTTGTGGTGCCGAGCGGCGGTCTGCGGGTACGGGCAAACGACACAGATTTTCCGTTCCGTCCCGGAAGTGACTTCTTCTGGCTGACCGGCTGCCATGAACCCGATGCCGTGTTGGTTCTGCTACCCAACGCGGCCGGTGAGCATGATGCG
The DNA here is from genome assembly GCF_002099325.1 of Frankia sp. KB5. Classification (NCBI taxonomy): domain Bacteria; kingdom Bacillati; phylum Actinomycetota; class Actinomycetes; order Frankiales; family Frankiaceae; genus Frankia; species Frankia sp. KB5. The sequence continues at coordinate 989 of NZ_MRUJ01000383.1, forward strand.
GTGCTCTATGTCGCCGGGCGGTCCGACCGGTCGAGCTCCGCCTTCTACACCGACCGGCGATACGGGGAACTGTGGGTCGGTCCCAGACCGGGGGTTCGGGAGACCACGGCACAGCTGGAGATCGAATGCCGGCCGCTCACGGAGCTCGCGGACGCGCTCGCGCGGTTGGCACCGGGAAACACCCGGGTACTACGCGGAGTCGATCCGGTCGTGGACGGTTCGGTGCTGCGCTGGTCCGGCCGGGGTGGACCAGGAACCGACCGCGATCTGGCCCTCGCACAGGCCCTTTCCGAGCTGCGGCTGCTCAAGGACGACTTCGAGATCGCCCGATTGGACGAGGCGATCGCCGCGACCGTGCGTGGCTTCACCGAGTGCGTGGGAGAAATCGGTCGGGCGATGGACCTGCCCAACGGAGAACGATGGTTGGAGGGGACGTTCTGGCGGCGGGCCCGGGTGGACGGCAACGACGTGGGATACGGTTCCATCGTCGCCTGTGGCCACCACGCCACGACGCTGCACTGGGTCCGCGACGACGGGCCGGTACGCGCCGGTGATCTCGCCCTGCTCGACATGGGGGTCGAGGGACGGTCCCTCTACACGGCCGACGTCACCCGCACGCTTCCGATCAACGGACGGTTCACCGAGGTGCAACGCCAGGTCTATGACGTGGTTCTTCGCGCCCAGCAGGCCGGGATCGACGCGGTCCGGCCGGGAGCGTCCTTCCTGGAGCCGCACCGGGCCGCCATGCGGGTCATCGCCACGGCGCTCGACGACTGGGGGCTCCTGCCGGTCAGTGCGCAGGAGTCGCTGACCGAGGACCCACGCTCCCCGGGAGCGGGCGTCCATCGCCGCTATACCCTGCACTCCACGTCGCACATGCTCGGATTGGACGTGCACGACTGCGCGCAGGCGCGCGACCAGACCTATCGCGACGCGGCGCTGGAACCGGGCATGGTATTGACGGTC
>NZ_MRUJ01000384.1:0-1899 GCF_002099325.1 Frankia sp. KB5
GCTGGCGCGGTCGCCCTACTTGGGGTGCCGGTAAGGGGTCCGAGGAAGAACCGCGCAGGATTGAACGGTTAGGGCGGTTCGGTCGCTGGCGGTCGCCGGGTCGATGATCTGTGTGTGCCGGTGGAGTTCCTGACGGATGAGCAGGTTGCGGCGTACGGGCGGTTCGATGGTGAACCTGTGCGGGCTGAGTTGGAGCGGTTCTTCTTTCTGGATGACGCCGACCGGGAGCTCGTCGTCCGGCGCCGGGGCGAGCACTCGCGTCTGGGGTTCGCCGTTCAGCTGGGCACGGTGCGGTTCCTTGGGACGTTCCTGAGCGATCCGCTGGAGGTGCCGTGGGTGGTGGTGGACTATCTCGCGGGCCAGCTGGACGTTGCGGACTCGTCGGTGGTGAAGCGGTACACCGAGCGGCTGCCGACGCAGCATGAGCATGCTCGGGAGATCCGGTCGGTCTACGGCTACCGGGACTTCGCCGACCCGCAGGCAGCCACGGAGCTGCGGGCGTTCCTGGCGAGCCGGGCGTGGACGCAGGCAGAGGGTCCGGTGGCGCTGTTCGGTCAGGCCACGGCGTGGCTGCGCCGTAGCCGGGTGCTGTTGCCAGGGGTGAGTGTTCTGGCCCGTCTGGTGGTCTCCGTGCGCAGCGAGGCCACCGACCGGGTGCACCAGGAGCTCGCCGTCGCGGCTGAGCAGGCCGATCCGCAGTTGGCCGGACGGCTGCGCAGTCTCCTCGAGGTGGCGCCGGGTGCCCGGGTAAGCGAGCTGGAGYGGCTGCGGCGGGGGCCGACGCGGACGTCGGGGCCGGGCTTGGAGCGGGCGCTGTCACGGGCCGGCGAGGTCATCGTGGTGGGCGCCGGCGCGGCGGATGTGTCGGGGGTGCCAGCGAACCGGCTGGCGACGCTGGCCCGCTACGGCCTGGCGGCCAAGGCGCCGCTGCTACGCGAGCTCGCCGAGCCGCGGCGTACCGCGACCCTGCTGGCGACGGTGCGCGGTCTGGAAGCGGCGGCGGTCGACGACGCCCTGGACCTGTTCGACGTGCTGATGGCCACCCGGCTGCTCAACCCGGCGCGTCGCGCCGCGCAGCAGGAACGCCTCGCCGTCCTGCCGAAGCTGGAGAAGGCGTCGGTCACCCTCGCCGGCGCGGCGTCCGCGCTGCTGGGCCTGCTGGCCGGCACGGCCGGCGAGGCGCTCGACGTCGCCGCAGCCTGGGCGGTCGTGGAGCAGGTCGCGCCGCGGGAACGGGTGCTGGAGGCCGCCGCTCTGGTCGAGGAGCTGGTGCCCGGCGACGCCGGCCTGGAGACGGTGATGCGCGCCGAGCTGGCCCGCCGTTACGGCACGGTCCGCCCTTTTCTCCTCCTGCTCGCCGAGGCGCTGCCGCTGGCAGCGACCGGCGACGGCCAGCCGGTCCTCGACGCGGTCCGGCTACTGCCGAACCTGGTCGGCCGTCGCCGGATCCGCCCGGACGAGGTCGACATCGATCTGGTGCCGCCGGTGTGGCGGCGCGCGGTGCTGGCCAACCCGACGTTGCCGGCTGGCACGGTCGACCGCGACGGCTACGTGCTGTGCGTGCTGGAGCAGCTGCATCGGGCGCTGCGCCGGCGCGACGTGTTCGCCGTGCGTTCGCAGCGATGGTCTGACCCGCGGGCCCGGCTGCTCGCCGGCGAGGGATGGGATCGGGTCCGCGGCGAGGTGCTCGCCGGTCTCGGCCTGGCCGCCCCGGTCGAGACCCACCTGCGTGAGCTCGCCGGCTCGTTGGACGCCGCGTGGCGCCAGACCGTCGACCGGCTCGCCGAGGCCGGACCGGACAGCCCGGTGCGGGTCGAGCCGGCGGCCGACGGGCGGATGCGCCTGGCCGTGAGCCGGCTGGAGGCGCTCGGGGAACCGGACAGCCTGGTCGCGCTGCGG
>NZ_MRUJ01000039.1:0-46797 GCF_002099325.1 Frankia sp. KB5
AAACAAATTATCCACGAGGCAGGCCTCATGGATATCCCCGAAATCCACTCGAAGGAAAATCTCAAAGATATTTTTATCAATAACATTATCTTGACCCGAATCACGCTTGAATACCCGCCAACATTTCCCGGAGGACGCCATCACGGTACCGACCCGGCACGAGGCAGCAGGGTAGCGGGGTAGCGGGCTAGCGGGGTAGCCCCCGGGAAAAATCCGGACGCCGGTACCCGCCGGCCGTACCCATCGGGCGTACCCACTGATCACACTCCGGGAAGGACGCTGATCATGCGACGTCACCGGCGTTCTCCAGACCCCGTCCGGGCGGGGATTCAAGATCCAGACGGAGGTTCGAGGGCCCGAGGGGCAGCCGCTCGTTGCAGGTGGGACGGAATTTCCATCCGGACGATCTCGCCGTAGGCGAGGAATCTCATGAGCACGAAGAACCAGTGCGCCGGCCACACCTGCAGTCGGACGGGGGGTTGGCCGGCAAGCATGATGACCATGCTGTCGCCGTCCACGCCGGACGCCCGCAGGTACGGGTAGCCGATATCGATCCAGCCGGTCGTGAGCGCCAGCGCGAGGCGCCAGTTCGTCAGAAAAAGATGCCCCTGGCAGACAGGGCGCCACTGGACCGCGGCGAGCGCCTCGGCGCGCCTGCGCTGGCTGCCGTTGTACAGGGCGCTGCCGAGCAGGGACGCACCGAGCAGAAGGGGACTACCGAAGGCGACGAACCACCCCTGGTTGTAGGTGACGTTCTGGCCGATGTACTGCCAGACGCGGACGGGTGCCTGGGCCAGCACGGCCTCACCCGCACCCAGCGCGATCTGCACGGGTTGTGCCCGCGGACGCCATCCGCGCGTGAGCGCCTCACCGAGTTCCGCACCGGCCAGCCAACTCTCCTCGTACGAGGTGCGCGGTCCCGGCCGCATCGGACGATGTCGGGGCAAGGTCACCAATCCCACGTCGCGCGATCGCTGTCAGCCTTGATTGTCCATCATTGCCGTTCATCAGCGGATTCCCAGCGGTCTACCTCGAGGAACAGGCAGAGATGATTCTTGATCCGTTGAGTGTGCCATGCTGATCGCCGCGATCTCGGCCGGGCGCGAACAGGCCGGGTCACCTGGTGGAACGGGTGATTGTCACAGTTGTGCCACAGCCGCCGAGACGATGCCGATCGTCAACACCGTGCTGTAATGCCCCCATGGCGACATTCGGTGCGGTGCGGCGGCACCGGGAGCGGCACAGCACGAACCGTTCGGGCTGGCTGCGCGCGGCCGTCCTCGGCGCGAACGACGGCCTGGTCTCCACCTCCAGTCTCATCGTCGGCGTCGCCGCGAGCGGCGCCTCCACCGGCGCGGTCCTGACCGCCGGGATCGCGGGTCTGACCGCGGGGGCGATGTCGATGGCGGCCGGGGAGTATGTGTCGGTGAGCTCCCAGGCCGACGTGGAACGCGCGGACCGGGCCAAGGAGAGCGCGGAGCTGGCGGCCGACCCGGTGGCCGAGCTTGCCGAGCTGGTCGGCATCTACGAGCGGCGCGGCCTTCCGCGCGACCTCGCCACGCAGGTCGCCGTGACACTGACCGAGCGGGGTGCGCTGGAGGCGCACCTGCGCGACGAACTCGGCCAGAGTGAGGCCACCCGGGCGCGCCCGGTCCAGGCCGCCGTCGCGTCGGCGGGCAGCTTCACGGCCGGCGGGCTGGTGCCGTTCCTCGGGATGTCGGCCCCGGCGGGGGCGGGCCGCCTGATGCTCGTCGTCGTGGTTACGGTGATCGGTCTCGCCGTCGCGGGCATACTCGCCGCGCGGGCCGCCGGTATGGCGCTGCTGCGTCCGACCCTGCGCGTCGTGCTGGGCGGCGCCGCGGCCATGCTGGTCACCGCGCTGGTCGGTCTGATCACCGATGCGGCCGGCGGCTGACCGACCGCCGGGACATACCTTGCCCACCACCGATCCACCGCTGGTCCGCGGGCTCATACCGTTCCTCGGTGGACGCGGGGGCGAACCATGGACCGTCGGCACCGGCGCCGCCGGGTCTGGTAGGCGGCTACATCCGGTGTTCGACGATCACGTCGGCGGTCATCGCCAGCGCGCCAGGGCTGCGCGGGCTGCGCACCACCACGAGGGCGAACAGGGCGTCGAGCACCGACAGGTGCACGATCCGGCTGGTCATCGCCTCGATGCGATACGCCGTCTCCCGACTGCCCACCACCACCGCGTGCCGCACCAGCTCGGTCAACGGTGACCGGGCAAAGCTCGTGATCGCGGCGGTATGCGCCCCGGCGTCCACGGCCGCCCGCATCGCCGCCAGTGTCTCCGCCGTCGAGCCGGTGTGGCTGACCGCAACGCACAGATCACCCGCCGCCAGCATCCGGGCGGTGACGTGCTGCACATGCGCATCCCCGGCGAACCGCGCATCGACCCCGACCGTGGTCAGCCGGTAGGCGGCATCCATCGCCAGCGGCGCCGACGTCCCCACCGCCACGAACAACGTCCGCGGCGCGGCGACGACCAGGTCGGCGATCGCCGCCAGCACGCCACCGTCGATCCCCCGCGCCGCCTCGGTCAGCGCACTCGCCGCCCCGCCGAGCACCTTCCCGGCAATCTCATCCGGGCCGTCGGCCGCGGACACCTCGTCCACCAGCTGCCGCTCCACCGGCAGCGTCTCCCGGATCAGCGCCAGCTTGAGTTCCTGATAGCCCCGAAGCCCCAGGCTCTGGCAGAACCGCACCACCGTCGCCGGCGAGCTTCCCGACACCTGCGCCAGCTCGCTCACCGACTGGTGGATCATCGCAACCGGGTCCGCGAGGACCTGCCGCGCCACCCGCTGCTCCGCCGACGACAACGACGCCGACAAAGCCCGAATGCGCTCCAACACGGCGGGCGCGGCAGCGTCGCCCTCGACCCTCACAGTCACGTCACTAGTCACGACACGTCACGCTAAGCGCGTAGGCGCAACGGTCAGATACCCAAAGGTAAACCAAGAATGAATCTTCTACAGTAGAAGAGATCATGAAAATCCGTTTCAGTCAACCCGGTCGCTCCCGGCCAGGATGAGGGGCCCCGAGCTCGTCCGACCCTCAGCGCATGATCCCAGTATGGCCGAGGGAGTAGCGACCGGGTTGCGGCCAGACCGCGAGACCGTGCGGCTCACGGCCGACGGGGATCCGAGCCAGCAGCCGGCCGGCCTTCGGCTCCGAACCTCCGGGCCCGCCGGTGTCGAACACGTACACGACGTTGCTGCGGCGGCCGGACAGCCACAGCCGCGAGCCGTTGGCATCGACGTTGCCCATGTCCGGGGTTCCCCCACCGGGGATCGGCCAGGTGGCCACGACGGTCCGGGTGGCGAAGGAGATGACCGAGACCGAGCCCTGGTCGCCGGAGTGCGGGAACGGCGGTTTCATGGAGTCCATGTGGCCACCCCGGTTGGCGACGTACAGGAATCGGCCGTCGCGGCTCGGGTACAGGCCGTGGGTCTCCGGCCCGGTCCGGACGAAACCGACCCTGGTGAAGCGATCCCCGTCAACGAGGTGGAGACCGTCGGCGTTCATGTCCGCCACGTACCAGATCCGGCCGGCCGGATCGATCTTGATGTCCTGTGGAGCGGCGTCCCGGCCGAGGTCCAGATATCCGATGACCCGCTGACGCGGGATGTCGATCTTGACGAGTCGTCCGGCGAACTCGCAGGTGGCGATCGCATAGGAGCCGTCGACGGAGAAGTCGACGTGGTTGACGCCCGCGCAGGCCGTGCCCACGTCCAGGCTGTGCCGTAGGGCGAACGTGTGCGGATCACGGAAGTCGATGTGGTGGTTCGCCTCGGCGATGACCATCGCGTTGGCCCCGTCGGGGGTGAAGTACAGGTTGTACGGGTCCGCGACCGGTACCGCGGGCCCGGCGGGCCGACCGGTCCGCGGATCGATCGGTGACAGGCTGTTGCCGCGGTTGTTGTTCACCCACAGGGTCCGCAGGTCCCAGGAGGGGACCACATGCTGAGGCTCGCGGCCGGCGGCGTAGGTGTCCACGACCCGCAGCGTGCGCTGGTCGATGACCGTGACGGTGCCGTCGCGCAGGTTCGGGACGTACACGAGAGGCGGATCGTCGCGGACCACCGGGCTCAGCATCCCGGCACGCGCGTGCGCGTACACGTCCACGACGCCGCCATCGCCACGGGGCAGGGCAGAGTCGGCTCCCCGGCCCGGCGCGGGAACGGAACCCGGCGGGCGGGCGGCACCGGCCCCCGTAGCCTGGTCGCTCCTGACCCGGATCAGCCACACCACCAGCAGTGCGACCACCAGGGCCGCCAACCCGGCCAACATGATCAGACCACGCCGCCGGGACCTGGTCCCCGGCTGGCGGCGCTGCGCTGTCGACCCCTCCGGCATGCGGCCAGAGTAGAAGGCCTGAGCGGGCGAAGCCACGATCGACGGCGCGGCCGTCCAGCTCGACCCACCAGGACTCCGCGGTACGCGGCACGCTCACACTCATCTGGCGGTGGGGGTACGCAGTGCGGGCAGGTCCCGGAGCTGGCGACGGGACGTGATGCCGAGCTTGCGGAAGATATTGCGCAGGTGGGCGTCGACGGTGCGGGGGCTGATGAACAGCCGTGCCGCGACCTCCTTTGACGTGGCGCCGTCCGCGACCAGGCGGGCGATGTGGGTCTCCTGCGCGGTGAGGTCGTCGGTGTTGCCCGACGTGCGGCCGCGCACGTCGGCGCCGGCCGCACGCAGCTCGGCGGCGGCGCGGTCGGTGAAGGCCGCCATGCCGATGTCGGCGAACCGGTCGTAGGCGGTACGAAGCTGCCGGCGGGCGTCGCGTCGCCTGCCCTGGCGGCGCAGCCACTCGCCGTAGAGCAGGTGCGCCCTGGCCAGATACGGGGCGAGCGGGCTCTTCTCGAGGTGACCTATGGCCGCGGCGAAGTCGTCCTCGTCGCCGGTGACGAGTGCGCGGGTGTAGGCGCCGACGCCCAGCGCCCACGGTGTGCCGCTGCCCTCGGTGCGTTCGGTGAGCGATACCGAACCCGACCGGGCCACCTCGTGCTCGCCGCAGCGGACCGCGGCCTCGACCAGTTCCGGCAGGGCGATCGCGGCGACGAACAGGTCGCCGTGCTGGGTGGCCGCCTCGGCGGCGGCAAGTGCCGCCGGGTAGTCGGTGAGGCCGTTACTCAGGACGGCCGTGGCCCAGTCGGCGTTGGCGATCGTCTGCCCGGTGCCGCTCGCGGTCGCCTCGGCGGTGAAACTGTCGATCACCGCCCGCGCCTGTGCCTCCCGGCCACGCAAGGCGGCGAGGTGCAGCTGCGGATACGCCAGCGGCTCCACCCCGACCGCGTCCGCCACCGCCTCCTCCTCGGCGATCGCCGACGTGGCGGCGGCGAAGTCACCGGTGTGCACCGCGCCGGCCGCCGCCATGCCAAGACCGAGGCGGAGCGTGAGCGGCGACCCCGACTCTCGGGCGGAGGCCAGCACCCAGTCGGTGATCACGCCGTGTGCCTCGGCGTCCCAGAGCTCCACGGCGAGCATCCCGGCGAGCGCCGGTCGCCGTGTCCACTGTGGACGGGAGGCGAGGATCTCGCGGACCGGCCGCGCCGCCGCGTGGTGTCCTTCCGTCGCCAGCCGCAGCAGCGCGTCCAGGAGGTCCGGCGGGCCCGATGCCGGCGGCGCCGAGCGCGCTGCCTCGACGACCATGTCCATGACCCCGCTGGCCCGGCCGACGACCAGGGCCATCTCGACGGCGTCGAGAAAGCAGTCCCGCGACCACCGTGGGTCGGTCGCGGCGAGGCGCTGGGCCGCGCGCAGCATGAACGCCGGACCGTCGCCGTCGCGCCGGCGCACGAACGTGATCCGCCCGCGCATCAGCTCCACCCTGGCCAGCGCGACGGGGTCGGTCCCGTCCACCGTGACCGCGGTGAGCAGGCCGTCCGCCGCGTCGAGTGCACCGGAGTCGAGGTGGGCCTGCGCGGCCGCGAGTGTGCGTTCGGTGCGGCGCGCGGGGTCACGGGATAGGGCAGCGGCCCGCGCGAGGAACGCCGCGGCAGCCGCCACTCCCCCACGTGCCGCGGCACGGGTGGCGCAACGGTTCAGTTCCGCGGCGGTGTCCTCGTCGGGGCCGGCACCGGCCTGCGCGCGATGCCAGGCCCGCCGGTCGGGGTCCCGTTCCGGGTCCGTGACCTCGGTGAGCGCCTGGTGCGCGGCGTGGCGGTCCTCGACGGCGGCGGCCTGGTAGACCGCGGACCTGGCGAGCGGGTGGCAGAACCGCACGCGCGGGCCGAGCTCGACCAGCCCGGACGCCTCGGCGTGCGCGCCGGCCGCCGGGCCGACACCGAGTCGTTCGGCGGCGGCCCACAGCAGGCCGGGGTCACCGGTCGGGTCGGCGCTAGCCACGGTCAGCAGCAATCGCACGTCCTCGGGCAGGGGCACGAGACGATCCTGGAAACTGCGTTCGACCCTGCTGGGCACCGAGGACGCGTCGGGCAGGGCAAAGCCGCCGGCGCCGGGCAGTTCGAGTAGCGCGAGCGGGTTGCCCCTGGCCTCGGCGAGCACGCGGTCCCGCACGGTCTCGTCCAGCGTGGCGCGGGTGTCCACCAGCAGCCGGCGGGCGTCGTCGTCGGCCAGCCCGGTCACCTCGACGCTCGGTAGCTCGTCGAGTCCGTGCCGTGCGGCTAGCACCATCGCCACCGGTTCGGCCGAGATGCGCCGCGCGAGGAACGTCAGTATCCGTGTCGATGCGTCGTCGAGCCAGTGGGCCTCGTCGACGAGGCACAGCACCGGTTCCGACCCCGCCGCGGTGACCAGCAGTTCCAGGGCCGCCATGCCGATGCGGAACATCTCTGGTGTGCCGTCGGCGAGGCCGAACGCTGCCTCCAGTGCCGCGCGGTGCGGCGGGGGTAGTGCCGCGAGGTCGCCCAGGGCCGGGACGCACAGCTGGTGCAGCGCGGCGAACGGGAGCTCGGTCTCAAACTGGGATCCGGTCGCCTCGATGACCCGCATCCCCTGCGCCGAGCGCCGCAGGTGGTCGAGCAGAGCGCTCTTGCCGATGCCGGCCTCGCCGCGGAGCACCAGCACCCCGCCCTCGCCGTTCTTGGCGCCCGCGACCAGCACCTCGAGCCTGCGGCGTTCCTCGCCCCTGCCGACGAACGTCCGGACCGGTGTCCCCACAACGGGAACAGTATGCGCGCCGATGTAGGTGGTTTTCACCGACGCGGGCGGTGCCGGACCAGTGCGAGCCTCGTGTCGAGCCACTACCCGACTCGACGGAGGGAGTCCCGGTGTCCATGACCACGGGCCACCTGTGCGAGTCCCCGACGCGCGCCGCTCGGGCGACCGTGCTCGCGGCGGCATCGAGGTCTCCGGCGTCGCCGGAGCCTTCACCTGGACCGGGATCGCGGCCCTCGCGGGCGCGATCGCCGCGGCACTGCTGATCCGTTCACCCCATCTAGGAAAGGACGACACCCGATGATCTACCACACGGTCCGCATGACCCTTCGCCCCGACGCCCCGGCGGACAAGGTGGAAGAAGCGGTCGAGAGCTTGCGCAACCAAGGTCGTGTCATCCCGTCGGTGACCTCGTTCGTGGTCGGCCGCGACGTCGGCGGCGAGTTCGCGTGGGGCGCGACCTATGTCATCGAGGACCTCGACGGATACTGGGAGTACCTCAAGCACCCCGCCCACCGGCATACCGACGAGATCGGGCTCCCGTTGGTCGACACGTTCGTGTCGTTCGACGTCACCGACCACAAGGACCCGGAGATCGCCGAGAAGATCGCCGCCCTGCACAAGCGTCGCTACGAGGAGGACCCCGCCCTCGCGAAGCTGGTATCCGGTCTTGCCTCCTACACCGGCAGCAGCGCTCCCGGCACGCACGCCTACTGACCGCTCCGACGAATCGAGACACCGTGGCCCGCCGAGCCCCTGACGTCCAACACCGAACCTATGGATGGTTCTCCCTTGTTCAGCTGGGATGTCAGTAACTGCCCACGTCGAGCAGTGCACCAAGCAGTTCCTCGGGCGTCTCGACCTGCGGCAGGTGGCCGGACCGGGGCAGCAGCGTGAACGTCGACAGTGGGATCGCGGCGGCATAGGCCCTGCCGTATTCCGGGTCAACGATGCCGTCACTTTCGCCCCACAGAACGTGGGCTGGGATGTCGAGACCACCCAGCCGCTCGGCCAGCGTCGGGTCCGACATGACCGGGCCCGTGTACCCGACCAGCGCTCGCACATCCGGGCTCGGCCCGGCATCGCCGGTACCCGGCGAAGCAGGCATCTTGCTCGGGTCATGGAAGGAGAACGACCGGATCTCAGTAGGCGAGAGACCGCGGACATCGAGCATCGGATGGCCGTCGACGTCAATACCAATACCGTCGATGATCACCACGCCGCTGACCCGGGGGCTCTGCTGCAAGGCGATCTCGGCAGCGAGYCACCCACCGAAGGAGTTGCCGACGACGGTCACATCCGTGAGGTCGAGTTGCTCGATCATCGCTACATATATCCGGGCGAGCTCGATGACTCCCGTCAGCGCTTCGGCCTTCGGCGTACCGCCGAAGCCGGGGTGAGTGGGCAGCAGTACCCGGGAGTGGGTGCGCTCGGCGAGCAGATCGGCGAAGCCGGTCATGGTGACCGTGCCACCTCCACCGTGCAGGAGCAGAAACGGCCGGGTGCGGTCGCGGTCCTGGACGGTGATCTCGACCGCTCCCGCGGAGCCGACCTGGAGCGTGTGGGTGTGGGTGTGGGTGTGGGTGGGCCGGAGGGAGCCGGCCATGATCGGAGTACTCATGATTCCTCTCTTATTGACAGGAATATAAGTAACCTTATATCAGCTTCATGATACAAGCAACCTTACTCGACGCGCTAGGCTCAGGCCGTGAGATACCGCACCGCGGACGTCGCCTTGTCCGTCAAACGCCTGCAGTACCGCCATCACCGCGCGCTGAGCCGCGCGCTGGCACCATTGGGACTCTCACTCGCGCAGTGGGACACCCTGCGTCACCTGCACCGGCACCCGGACGCATCGCTGCACGACCTCGCAGTGCTGACGTTCCAAACCGACCAGTCCTTCGGCTCCCTGGCGGCCCGGATGGCCGCCCGCGGGCTGATCGAGCGGGTTCCGGGGCCGGGCCGTGCCGTGCGACACCGGCTCACCGAGGAGGGCGCGCGGCTGCGCGCGGCCGGCCAGGACGCCGTGGACGCCGTCTTCGATTCCTCGTTCCGCGCCCTGTCGGCCGACCAACTCGACCAGCTGGGCGCGCTCCTGGACGCGGCCCTCGGGCCCGACCCGACCGCGTAGTGGAAGGCCGGCCCAAGCCCTCTGGTGCCGCGCCGCCTGCCCGGCATGATCACGCGAGGCGCACATGGTCAGCCCGCGGCGAGCAGGTCGACGGCCGGTCGAGTCGGGACCGCCCGCTGCCGCTCCGCGGCGAGGAACGGCCCTTCGCCGCTCGGGTCCATCACGCCGGACTCGGCCCAGCTGAAGCGGCCCGCGAGCACCTCCTGCGCCGCCGTGTAGTTGCGGGCGTCGTCGTTGCGCCACAGCGCCGCGAAGGACGCCTCGACCCGGCGTCGCGCCTGCCGGCAGAACAGGTCGGCCAGGTCGGTCGCGGTCGGCTCGCCCTCCTCGTCGAGCATCCGGGCCCGCACGACCGCCGCGCTGATGGCGAACAGTTCGGCGCCGATGTCGACGAGACGCCCGAGGAACGCCTGCTTCTTCTCCAGCCCGCCCTGCCAGCGAGCCATCCCGTAGAAGGTCGACCGGGCGAGCTTGCGCGCCGAGCGCTCCACGAAGCGCAGGTGCGTGCTGAGCCGGCCGAATTCGAGGAACGAGCGCGGCGACGTCCCACTGCCGACGGCGAGGCCGGGCAGCCAGCGGCCGTAGAAGGCAGCCGCCCGTCCGGCGCTGCGGGCCTTCGCCGCGACCGGCGCGTCCGGGGAAATGATGTCGCCGGCCACCGCGAGGTGGGTGTCCACGGCCTCCCGCGCGATGAGCAACCGCATGATCTCGGTGGAGCCTTCGAAGATCCGATTGATGCGCAGATCGCGTAGCATCTGCTCGGCCGGTACCGGTCGTTCCCCCCGGTTGGCCAGGGACTGGGCGGTCTCGTACCCGCGGCCGCCGCGGATCTGGACCAGCTCATCGGCGATCAGCCAGGCSATCTCGCTGGCATACAGCTTGGCCAGGGCAGCCTCGATCCGGATGTCCCCGCGTCCCTCGTCGGCCATCAGGCCGGACAGCTCCAGCATCGCCTCCAGCCCGAACGTGGTGGCGGCCGTGAACGCGATCTTCTGGGCGATGGCGTCGTGCTGGCCGATGGGCCGGCCCCACTGGACGCGGTCCCGCGACCATTCCCGGGCGATGCGCAGCGCGTACTTGGCGCCGCCCACGCAGGTCGCCGGCAGGGCGAGGCGGCCGGTGTTCAGCGTCGTCAGGGCAATCTTGAGCCCATCGCCTTCCCGCCCGAGGCGGTCCGCGGCCGGGACCCGGACCCGCTCGAAGCTGGTCACCCCGTTCTCGATGCCGCGCAGACCCATGAACTCGTTGCGGTGCTCCACCTTCACGCCGGGTGCGTGGGCGTCGACGATGAAACACGTGATGCCACCGCGATGACCGGCCGAGCGCGGGACGACCGCCATGACCACCAGCCGATCGGCGATCACACCGTTGGTGGTCCACAGCTTGCGGCCGCTCAGCTCGTAGGCGGCGCCGCCCTCGACCGGCACCGCCTGGCTGCTCATCCGGGCCGGGTCGCTGCCCACATCGGGCTCGGTCAGCAGGAACGCGCTGATCTCCTCGCGGGCCACCTTCGGCAGATACGTCCGCTTCTGCTCCTCGGTACCGAACCCCAGGACCGGCTCGGCCACGCCGATCGACTGGTGCGCCGAGAGCAGCGTGGGCAGGCTCGAATGCCACGAGCTGGACAGTTCAAGCGCCCTGTTGTAGTACACGGTGGTCAACCCGAGTCCGCCGTACTCCTCGGGGATCTTCATGCCGAGGGCGCCTATCCGCCGCAGCCCGTCGATCACCTGCTCGGGCAGCCGCCCGTCCCGCTCGATCTGCAACGGGTCCACCGTTTCCCGCAGGAACGACTCGAGCTGGGCCAGGAACGCCTCCCCCCGCCGCCGGTCGCCCTCCTTCGGCCGCGGGTGCGGGGAGATCAGATCGAGCCGGAGATGACCGAGGAAAAGCTCCTTGCCAAACGAGGGAAGCCGCCACTCGGCCTCCCGGGCCGCCTCGGCGACCCTGCGCGCTTCCCGTTCTCCCACCTGCGCCATGTCTCGCCTCCCCGTCCGTGAGCGGCATCCCGTCCGTCAGCGGTATGCAGTCCGTCAGCGGTATGCAGTCCCTGCCTACCCGTACTCCTACCCGCACCGCGCCCATCCGCACGAGCTGGGTGAGCCCCACCGAGCGGTGTAGATCGGGGCTGCTGGACCCCCATCCCCAACACGATCATCAGCCACCCAACGCTGAGCGGGTACGCGCGGATGATCCTGATCTGGCTTCTCTCCCACACACCCGAGTACTTGGCCACCGTCAACGCGGACGCTGTCGAGCGCGAGTTCCGGGGCTGGGGTCGGCGGGTCGTTGCCGCCGCTCTCAAGGAGCTTGAATCCTCCGGGCATCTCGTTCGGAGACGGGTTCCGGGTCCAGGTGGTCGGGTGATCTGGGCTCCGTTGGCGGTCCGGGCCATGCCAGAGAGTGGTGATGCGAACACGCCAGCGGAACTACCGGTTTCGGATGGTCCGTCAGCGGAACGTCCGTATGTGGATAACCCCAACCACAGGGCAGAAACCACCCCGCCCGACCSGATCGAGGCCAGCACCGCGGAGGACGACCCGCCGGATCCCCGCCCCTCGCTGCCCTCTCCCGACCCCAGCGCGGCCAGCTCCACCACAGGCAGCAAGGCAGGCGGGGAGTCAGCTCCCGCCGTACCCGCCGGTGCCGACCTGGTCCAGACGCTGATCGACCTGGTCCGTGCGGTGACCGGGCAGACGATCGACCGGGACCTTGCCGGCAAGGGGGTGGCGATGGTCCTGCGGGCGAAGGACGGCACACCGCGGCCTGTGTCGGATCCGGTGGCCTACCTGCGGACAGCGGTCGAGACGGCGCCCACACGGTTCCTGGAGACGTTCGTCCCGCCGCGTGCGGGCAGYGCCCACAGCCGGCCGCGGCGCGGCTTCGACCCGAACGCGACGATCCACGAGCCGCGTGGCATGACCGGCCTGGACATCGACCCTGCTACGGGGTGGCCGGTCGACATGAACCCGGGTGGACGCCCGCTGCGCCGGAAGGAGACCGCCCGCGCCTTCGAGGCTGAGCAGGCCCGGGTCACAGCGTCCGGTCCGGCCGGTGACCCGTCGAAGCTGGTGTGCCTCACCCACCCGACGGCCACGTTCCACCCGGACGGGACGTGCCCGGAATGCCGCCCAGCAGCCACGCACACCGCCGAACCGGGATGGACGGCGTGGATGGTCTGCGCCCACGCCCCGTACGGCCAGCACGGGCCTGCCTGCGTGGTGTGGCTCCTGCGGTGGGGACGCCGGTCACTCCCCGGCCGTCATGCAGGCCAACCCGTCGTACCGGACGGACACCGGCCGGCCCCGCGGCACCCCTTGCCCCCGGTGCCACCCGGATGGGATCCGCGCCAGCGCATGAACGGGCATCGGACACCCCTCGGGCCGGTCACTGGCGCTGGCGTGGTCGGCGTGCGCCGGCCCGGCGCGGGTCACCAGCGACCGGTCCGTGTAGGCGCCGGCGAGCTGACCCCGGCGCAGCATCCATGCTCCGCCGTCACGTTCCCACCAGGACGGCACGAGCAGATGCCGCGGGGTGTCGGCGATCTGCTCGTGCCAGCGGGAGCCGGGATGCGTCACCTGGCCGGCCAGGGCGCGGGCATGAGCCCGCCACTGTTCCGGCGCCATCAGGACAGGATCTCCGCGGCGACCCGGTGGAGGGCGGGGCAGAGCCCGACCTCGTCCCGGTAGTGGGTGAAGTCGGAGAGGATGTCGGCGGCGTTGACGAGGATCGCGTACCGGCCGGACGGGCTCGACAACACGTCCGCGAACGTGGTGTAGATCCGGGAGGCAACGTCAGGGACGGCCAGGGCGGTGCAGTACAACCGGGCCGCGCCGTAGCCGGCGACGTTGGTGCCCCAGTGCTCCCAGTCCAGGATCATCAGGTTCGGGACGGTGACGTTGCCCCAGTGCAGGTCGAGATGTTCGGTGCTGCCCCACCCTGGCACGGCATCGGCCGGTGCAGGACGACCGAACACGGCGTGCAGCAGGTTGGTGTACCGGTCGATCCGGTTTCCCCAGATCTCCCGCCCGGTCGGCTGCCGGGAGAGCGCGTCCAACGATGCACGCAGGTCCGCCAGCCACGCCGAGGACAGGTCGAGCGGCCGCCCCAGGTACTGATCCCCGGGTGTGGCGGGCGGGTCCGGCACGTAGGTCATCAGCTCGGCGCAGACCGGCACCGGCACAGGGTCGGGGTGGGTCCATTCGGCGCTGTCGAGCAGCGTCGGTTTACAGATCCCGGTCAGGGGCCCGGCGTCGCGGGTACCGTGCCACGGCTCCACGTCCATGGCGTCTTCGAGGAACGGGGCGACCCGCAGCCACGCCGTCTCTCCGCGGTGGGTGACCGGCCCGCCGATGACGTTCCCGGACGCGCTGAGGGCCGGCGCGCCCTGCGGCTGCACCCCGAGCTGTGCAGCGCCGTCACGCCAGACCGACCCCATCCAGGCGTCGTCGACCCGGACCGGCACCCACCTCATCGCCTGCTCACTTCCCCTTCGGCTGGCAGTTCGACCCCTTGTTACCGGTATCGGACGGGGTGCAGGACGGGGCGCACGACGACGCCGGGGCGCACTTCGGGTTCGGTTTGCACGCCATCGGCACTCCGACATGCCGGCGGGCCTGGTCGAGCGCCTCGACCTGGGCGCCGAACGCCTCCCCGGCCAGGATCGCGCCGAGCCCGGTCCGCCGGACGTTGCCGCGACCGCATGGCGGGTGAACACACACGGAGACACCGTGCCATCCGGCAGAACCGCGGCAGTGCCGTGCCCGCAGCCCCCGCACGTGTCGGCCACGTCGACGCCGGCCGGCGCGGCACGACCGAATCCGCGGGCCTGGTCGCGGCCGGTGTCGGTGACCCCGAGGGCGACCAGGTCGGCGTGTGCGGCGTCGATGTCCGCACCCGCACCGGTGTCGATCAGGCCGACACGCAGCGGTACCGAGCGGCGGACCGCTTCGGCGATGTTCGCGCGGGTCCGGGCATGCGAGCCCGGCCGGCCCGTGACCGTCTCATGGCCGGCTGGGTCGGCCGCGTAGTGTAGCTGGTCGCCAGCCGCACCCCGGGCAGGGTGAAGACCTTCCACAGGGCGGCCGTGACGTGCAGCAGGTTCGTGTAGATCTCCACCTGTAGTCCGGCGGCCAGCGCATGGCCGACCAGGCCGGCCAGGCCGGGGTGCAGCGTCGGTTCCCCTCCGATCAGCTGCACCATCCCCACACCGAGCTCGGCCGCGGCGTCGATCACCGCACGCCAGTCGGCCGCACTCATCGTCCCGTGGTCCCCGAGCGGCGACGAGTCCGCGTAGCAGTGGCCGCATGCGAGCTGGCACCGGCCGGTGATCTCCAGCCATAAGAACGTCGGGGCCTCAGCAACAACAGTCATGATCGTGCTCCCTCGCGTTGAGGTTTACCTCCGGGCGGCTACCCGGCGGCGCGATCAGAGGTCGTCGTACTCGCCGCGTTTCACCGCGGCGACGAGATCGGCCCACGCCTGCGGCGTGATCCTTATCGGGGGGCCGAGGGACGAGCGGATCAGGACCCGGTGCTCCCCGCGGGCTACCTCGACCACGTCGACCGCGTTCCGGTTCATCCGTGACGGGCGGCGCCACGGCGATGTCACGTCGGCCGGGGCCAAGCTGGACGGCTGCACGGGACGGGTCCTCTCATGGTGGGGCCCGCCTGCCGCGGCGGAGCGGGTCGGCGCCGGGGCAGACGGGGAACGTGGGGCCTCCCACCCGCAGGCCGGAATCCGGGACGCCTGTATCCGACAGGCGCCCCACCTCGGGTGGAAGGGCCGTGCGGGAGGAGACCGCCAGGTTTGTGGACGACGAGGCGGCCCCTCGTCTCAGGGGCCGGGCAGTCCGGCGGGGATCGCCGGCCGGGACGGCACCGACACCCAGCGCAGAATGTCCGGGTGTCGCGCGGCGTAGTCGTCGGCCGCGTCCAGCGAGGGGAAGCCGAGGACAGTCCCTACCGGGTCGTCGTCGTGGTCGAGGACGACCACCGTCCACAGCCGGTCGCCCTCGGGGTCGACTGGTGCCCGGCGAGCCTCAGCGACCCTGACCCCACGGACGACCCGGGTTCGCAGCGGCCCGTCCGGGTCAGCCACCGCAGCATCCCACACGGCCTGCGGTGTCCGGGTGGGGAGGGGCGGGAGGGGGCCGCCGCTCGCGTCTGCGGCTGGCCCTCCTCCCGCCCCGGCCACGGGGCCCTGCCCGGCCAGGGAACGCCCCGCGGCGGTGAGGGGCAGGCCAAGGCGGACCCGGTGGCAGGCGGAGGGCATCCGGCCGGCGGACCCGCCTGGCGCCCGCATGGGGGAAGTCACGATGCGCTCCTCTGCTGGTCCGGGAAGGTGGCCGGCGCGTGTCCCTCCGCGCACGACCCATCACACAGCGCGTGACACCTCGATGGGAGGGTGAGATCTTCTGTCCCATGGGTGGGAAAAAATGTCTCACCCATGGCGCACCGACGGCCGAGGGGAAACGTCGTGCACGCTGATGGGGTCGAGGCACTGAAGGCGCAGTTGGCCGAACGGTTCTGCCAGCTCCAGGCCGAGAAGGGCCTTACAGGCACTGAGCTGGAGAAACGCACCACCCACAACCGGAAGAACGCCTCCGCCATCCGCAACCGCGGCCGGCTCCCGACCCGCGACATCCTCCAGGCGTACGACCAGGTGTTCGGCACCCGCAGCGAGCTAACCGACCTCGGTGAACGAATCCGCGCGGCGCAGAAGGCGGTACGGCTGACCGAGTTGACCGCCGCGGCGGGGGTAGATATCCCCGAGCCGCAGGCCGCAGAGTCGGAAGGGGAGGTGAGGGGGACGGACAGGCGAACGTTCTTCGAGCTCACCGCGGCCCTTGCAGCCGACACCTATCGGCGGCGCGCGCGGCTCGGTCCTGATGCGCTGACCCTCGCCAGCCTTGATGGGGCGGTGGACCGTCACGCAGCCGCCTTCACGAGCACGCCTCACGACGCGCTCGCGCCCGAGGTGTTCAGGACCTGGCAGTCTGCGGAGAAGCACATCGAATCCGGGGTCAAGCCACGCGCACACGCGAAGTTGACCCGTGTGGCTGGGTTGTCCGCTTACATGCTCGCCCGGCTTGCCTTCAACATGGGCGACCAGGACGCATCCCAGCAACTCGTGATCCAAGCCCGGGACCACGCCGAACAGATCGATGACGATGTGCTGACGGCGTCTGTTGCCGCGATGGACTCCACTCTGTGCTTCTACAGGCAGCAGTACGACGAGGCGGCGAAGATCGTCCGTAAGGCTGGGGCAGTCGCGGATCACCCCTACACCCGGGCCCGCCTGTTCGCCTACGAGGCCCGCGCCTACGCCGCGTTCGGCGACCCGACGGCCACGCGGGAGGCGCTCGCACGCATGAATGCGGCCGTCATCGAGACACAACCACGGCCGGGGAGTTCCCCGTTCGGCCGAGCGAACGCCGACTGGTTCACCGCCGGGCTGCTCGCCCGGCTGGGTGCTGGTACGGAGGCCGAGCCGCTCGCGCGTCAGGCTGTCGAGGCGTTCGATAGCGGCCGGGCCACAGGCTTCGAGGACCACGGCCATGCCCTTATGGTCCTGGCGACTACTCTGCTTCGCCGTGAGCGTCCGGACCCGGCGGAAGCCGCGATGCTTGGCAGCCGCGCATTGGAGCTGGTAGCGGACCGGCCTACGCACACCGTCGTTACGCGCGCCTGCCGCCTCGTCAACGATCTCTCCGGGTACGGCTCGGTGCCGGAGGTGACCTCTTTCCGGGAACAGCTCACTACCGCCCCGCGTCCCGCTTTGATGGGCTGATGACGTTGGAACTGGCCGAGCCCACGCCCCAGGTCTACGTGCCGACCGTGACAACCCGCCGGCTGAGCCTCAGCGGCTGGACAGCCGTGGACATCCCGGCGTACACGGCGATGGCAGCCCACCCGGATATGAGCGCGTACACCGGTTCACCGGCAGACGAGGGCGCGGTCTGGCGAATGTTCGCTTTCCAGGTGGGGCACTGGGCGTTGCAGGGGTTCGGGATGTGGCTCGCGCATGACCGGACGACCGGCGAGTTCGTGGGCCGGGTGGGGCTGTACGAGGAGTACGGCTGGCCCGGCACCGAGGTGGCCTGGACCATCCGCCGGGAACGGTGGGGCGAGGGCCTCGCTACCGAAGGCGGCGCTGCGGCCCTGGAGTATGCCTTCGAGGTGTTGGCCCGGGAGCGGCTGATCAGCATCATCCACCCGGAGAACGCGGCCTCGATCCGTGTCGCGGAGAAGCTCGGCCTCGCTCTGGCCGAAGGTCCGGTAGACCGGGGCGGGAGACCCCGGAACATCTACGCGATCACCCGCCACGACTGGGCCGCTCGCCGGCAGGCCAGCGCCCCCGCCGACACAGGCTGAGCGGCCGAACCGGGAGGCCGCATGTGATCGTATGGATGGCCATAAGATCGCTCAGAACACCCGCGGTCGGCCCGCCTTCCCTCGCTGCGAAAGAAGTGCGAAGGAACTGCGAAAGAACCCCCGGGTGGCCGATGTTGACCTTCGCGGAGCCGGGAAGGTCAACATCCACGGTCGGCGCACACAGACCGGAYCGCCTCCGTGGCCTGGCGGAGCGTGTCGAACAGGCTTTACGCGGCCGGGTCCTCCGCCTCGCCGCGGCCGCCAGCCCGAAGCCGCACTTCGAGGTGCATCCGGACGGCGCTGTACCGACGGTCCCCCTCCGGGGACGACACCCTGATCACATCCATGACCTCGGCGAGCACGGTCGCTGCCTTCGAGCCGAATCTTCATGCTGCCCATTCTCCGTGCGTGGTGTGCCGGCCCGGCCTCCCGGGGTCGCTGGCCCGTCCCGAACGGGACGGCAYGGGCCCGGCGGCCCTTCGCCACGATGTGGATCACGTCCTGGGTGAAGTCGACGTCTTCGACGGTGAGGTTCGCGATCTCGGCGCGACGCGCACCGGTGTCCATGAACAGGCGGATGATCGCCTCGTCGCGGCGGGACACCAGGTCCCGGCAGGCACAGCCGGCGAGCAAAGTCCGGATCTGATCGTCGGTGAGAACGGGCACCGGCTGTTCGGGGACGACGGGCGGGCGCATCCGGTCGAGCGGCGACCGGTCGAGATCCTCTTCCTCGGCGAGCCACTGGCCGAACTGCTGCAACGCCCGGAAGACGAGGGACACGGTTGCCGGGGCGTGGGTGGCCGCGTAGTCCGCCAGGAAGGCTTCGACGTGGGAGCGTTCCAACTCGGCCGGGTCGGCCGGGCCGCCGTTCGCGGCGAGGTGGCGGCCAAGCGCGCCGCGCTCACCCGTCTCGACGATCATCTGATCGGCGGCTGAGATGCCCCACTCCCCCCGACGGCGGCCCGGCAGGCGTGCTACACCGGGTTGCTACAAACGGTCGGATTTCCCGGCCCCAGAGGCGCCAGAGGCGCCCCGTCGGGGGGTTCGGGGGGTCGTCCCCCGACTAGCATCGCGGCTGCTGGCGCAGTTGATCGCAGATCAACAAGCATGCGGAACCAGCCCGTGGGCGCGGCAGGGATCGAACCTGCGACCACTCGCTTGTAAGGCGAGCGCTCTCCCGCTGAGCTACGCGCCCGGGAGATGACGAGGCCGACTAAGACTACGCAGCGGCGAGCCCCGGCGGGAGCCGGCCCTCCACGACYCCCCAGACGCAGGCCGGCTCCCGCAAGGACGATCTTAGAGGATGGCGAGCGCCTTGAGGTACTCGGCCTGGTCCCGCGCGTCGGGGATGTTGTTGACGACCTTCCAGCGGACAACACCCTCCTTGTCGATGACGAAGGTGCCCCGCAGGGAGATGCCCCGCTCCGCGTTGAAGACGCCGTACGCGCTCGCGACGGCGCCGTGCGGCCAGAAGTCGGCGAGCAGCGGGAACTCGTAGCCCTGCTGGTCGGCCCAGACCTTGTGGGCGAACGGCGAGTCGACCGACACGGCCAGCACCTGGACGTCGTCGTTCTGGAACGAAGCGAGATCGTCCCGCACGGAGCACAGCTCGCCCTGGCAGACGCCGGTGAAGGTCAACGGGTAGAACAACAGGACCACGTTGCGCTTACCCTGGAACTCGGACAGCGTGACAACCTCGTTGTTCTGGTCCTTCAGCGAGAAGTCCGGGGCGACGGAGCCAACCTCGACGGCCATGGGCTCTTCCTCTCCACAACGGTGGGGAACTGATCAGGGACCGGTGACCACAACGGGTGATCACTACRGCGGCGGGCCCCGCGCCAGATCCGGCGAAGGTACTCACCGATCGGCATGGATGTCCCGATCCAGCATGCCATTGCCGGCTACCTCGAAGCTGGCCACCCATCCGCGGCGTGCCCTACACGACCTTCCGGATCTCCGCCGTACCGCCTGGAACCGCACCCGACCTGGACGTTCACACGCATGCTCGACAATCAGATCACGGCGATCGGATCGGGACGAAGGGTGTCCTTCCCGGTCCGGTGACCCCGATGCGGCGGGTGCGCGGGTTTTCGAGGCCAGAGTGCCCTAGTCTGGCCGATCGACGCGGGAGCCGCACCCGCCGGACATGCGTGGGGGCATGGTGCCGTGYCCCGCGGCCACCACTGGTATGGACACCGATGAGGACAGGGCCACGTTGACCAATCAGAGTTCCACCCCGCACGGATACCCCGCCCGGGAACCCCACCCGATCGACGGGCCGGGCACATCCACCGGCGGATTTCCGATCTATGCGTTTCGTGAGTCTCTGACCGGCCACGAACCGCAGCAAGGCTACCCCGCCACCCCCGACTACGGGACACCGGGTCTGGCCGGACCACCTGGTTCCCCCGACACGTTCCAGGGGTCCGGCCTACTCGGGAGGAGGCGTAACCCCTTCGCGGTGTGGCTGGGTCTTCCTCTGATCACCCTGGGTGTCTACCCGTTCGTCTGGATCTACCGGACGAACAAGGAACTCGCCGAGTATGACCGGCGCATCGAGGTGAACCCGACGCTGTCGCTGCTGGCCTTCCTGATCGGCTGGGTAATCATCGTCCCGCCGTTCGTCGCGGCTTGGCGGCTCGGCACCCGCGTCCGCGACGCCCAGCGTGCGGCCGGGGTAGCCGAGACGAATCCGGTCCTGGCCTTCGCTCTCTTCCTCATCGGCGGCGGCGCGCTGGTCCTGCAGTTCGGAATCAACCGCATCTGGGACCGCTACCCCGGGGCGGTCGAGGGCCAGCAGGTGCCGCTCTACCGGTGACCGCCCTACCGGTGACCGCCCGCCGCCCGGCCCACCTGGAGCGCCGCCCACGGCGGCGAGAGACGCCCACGGCGGCGAGAGACGCCCACGGCGGCGAGAGACGCCCACGGCGGCGAGAGACGCCCACGGCGGCGAGAGACGCCCATACACCCCGCGTACGTCCCGGAGGCACGCGAGCACGGCGGTGCGCGCCTGCCTCGACCCGGACCCCGAAACCGGGGGAACCGGCCCGAACCGACCAGGCCCGGCCGAACCGACCAGGCCCGGCCGGGCCCGGACCGGCCAGGCCCAGCTGGGCCGGACCGGGCACCCTGGGTCAGCGGTGACGCACCCGCTGCGACTTCGGCGCCGCCAGCCGCTGGCCGGACCACTCCTGGGCGACGCTCAACGTGCTGGTCTGGACGAGACCCGCGGTGGGCACCGCGTCCAGCACGTCACTCGGCTCGACATGGCCGGCACGCCCGGCCTTGGGCGTCAGCAGCCAGATCACGCCGTCGTCGGACAGCTGCCGCCGTGCGTCGATGAGGGCGTTCGCCAGGTCCCCGTCATCCTCCCGCCACCACAGCAGGACGATGTCGACGACGTCGTCGGAGTCCTCGGGGACAAGCTCGGTCCCGCTGGCGCTCGTGACGGCGTCCAGCAGGTCCTGGGCGATGTCGTCGTCCTCGTTGAGCGACTGCACCTGGGTCCCGGCGGAGACTCCCAGCCGCTCCGCTCGGCGCTGACCCTCGGCGTTCGCCGCGGTCGGACTCACCCTCCACTACCTCCTGCTCGTATGTCGACGCTCCGCGTAGCCGCGAGGGCGTCCCGTCTCGGTGGACGCATCCAATGATGATCCTCATCGATCGGTGCGCCTCGACCTAGTCCACCGGACCTTCCGGTGACTGCGCAAGTGCCACGCCGTCGGTTGTGGACAAGCGACGGCGTGGTCAGCCTGATGTGACTCCCCGCCAGTACCCCGGAGAGAGCGGAATCATCCCGCCAGGAACGACATCCGGACCGTTCGATCGGGGTTGTCCACGTTGAGGTCCACCAGCGCAATGGACTGCCAGACCCCGAGCGCGAGGCGGCCGTCGATCACCGGGACCGTCAACGAGGGCGGGATGATGGCCGGCATCACATGCGAGCGGCCGTGACCGAGCGTTCCATGTGCGTGGCGCCATCTGCCGTCGGCGGGGAGCAGATCCGCGAGCGCCGCGAGCAGGTCGGCATCACTACCGGAGCCCAACTCGAAGATGGCCACGCCGGCCGTGGCATGCGGCACGAAGACCGACAGCAACCCATCACCGGAACCGGCAAGGAACCGCCGCGCATCGGGTGTGAGGTCCACCACACTTTCTCGCCGGCCGGTGCGCACGGACAGCGTCGTCGTCTTCATCCGGGCCTCCATCAGGGTGATTGTCCACCACGGCGGGGCCCGGCATCGGCCGCACTACGGACGACATGCCAACAACGCACCGCACATCGCCCAGGTCCCGACCCGGAAGTAACAAGACGTACGTGACGAGGCAGCTGCGATAGAGCACGATGGTCCATGACAGGCCCGTTCTCCGGGTGACCCCCCTCTCGGCCACCGAGGGTCGGCCATCACCCAGAGCACAGGCGTCGTATGGGATGAGCGAGCGGCCGGGATGCGGCGGCGCATTGATCATGCATGTTTCCACCCCGGTACGTTGCGAAAGTGACCACTGGGCCGACGGTCATACGATCAGGACCYTTTCGCATGGTCGTGACGGCCCCGGGAAGCTCGAGGAGCAGGAGAAGGCGTGGCGCAGGACACACCCCGGAAGTTCTCGGTCATCACCGATGGGCTACCGAGTCAGCTGCCGGATATCGATCCCTCCGAGACCAGCGAGTGGCTGGAGTCGCTCGACGCCGTCATCGAGGAGTCCGGCCGCGGCCGGGCCCGCTTCCTCATGTTGAAGCTCCTCGAACGGGCCCGGGAGAAGGCGGTCGGTGTTCCCGGTCTCACCAGCACCGACTACATCAACACCATCAGCCCGGAGCGGGAGCCCTGGTTCCCCGGCAACGAGCACATCGAACGCCGCATCCGGGCCTATATCCGGTGGAACGCGGCCATCATGGTGAGCCGCGCCAACCGCCCCGCGTTCAATGTCGGCGGTCACATCGCGACCTACGCCTCAAGCGCGAGCCTCTACGAGGTGGGCTTCAACCATTTCTTCCGCGGCAAGGACCATCTCAGTTCCTCGCCGGGAAGTGCCTCGGGTGACCAGATCTTTATTCAGGGTCACGCGTCCCCGGGCATCTACGCCCGCGCCTTCCTGGAAGGCCGGCTGACGGAGAAGCAGCTCGACGCCTTCCGGCGCGAGGGCGAGTCGGGCGGCCTGTCGTCCTACCCTCACCCTCGGCTCATGCCTGATTTCTGGGAGTTCCCCACGGTTTCGATGGGACTCGGGCCGATCGGCGCCATCTACCAGGCCCGGTTCAACCGCTACCTGCTCAACCGCCAGATCAAGGACACCTCGGGCAGCCGGGTGTGGGCGTTCCTCGGCGACGGCGAGATGGACGAGCCGGAGTCAATCGGCGCGCTGGGCGTGGCCGCCCGCGAGGAGCTCGACAACCTCATCTTCGTGGTCAACTGCAACCTGCAGCGCCTCGACGGCCCGGTCCGCGGCAACGGCAAGATCATGCAGGAGCTGGAGTCGCTGTTCCGGGGCGCCGGCTGGAACGTCATCAAGGTGGTCTGGGGCCGCGACTGGGACCCGCTGCTGGCCAAGGACACCGACGGCGTGCTGGTAAACCGCATGAACACCACGCCGGACGGGCAGTTCCAGACCTACTCGACGTCGTCGGGCGAATACATCCGGGAGCACTTCTTCGGCTCGGACGCCCGGCTGCGCCGGATGGTCGCGGACCTCTCCGACGACGATCTGCGCAAGCTCTCCCGCGGTGGCCACGACTACCGCAAGCTCTACGCGGCCTACAAGGCGGCGACCGAGCACGCGGGCCAGCCCACGGTCATCCTCGCGCACACCATCAAGGGCTGGACCCTGGGCAAGGACTTCGAGGCCCGCAACGCCACCCACCAGATGAAGAAGCTGACCAAGAGCGAGCTCAAGGAGTTCCGCGACCGGCTCTATCTGGAGATCCCGGACTCGGCCCTGTCGGGTGACCTGCCGCCCTACTGCCACCCGGGGCCGGACTCTGAGGAAATCGCGTACATGCGGGAACGCCGGGCCGCGCTCGGTGGGTCGATCCCGCGTCGGGTCGTGCGGGCCAAGCCGCTCCCCCAACCGCCAGCGAAGATCTTCGACGAACTCCGGAAGGGCTCCGGCAAACAGCCCGTCGCCACGACGATGGCCTTCGTCCGGCTGCTGAAGGACCTCATGAAGACCAAGGAGATGGGCGCGCGCTTCGTGCCGGTCATCCCCGACGAGGCCCGCACCTTCGGCATGGACGCGATGTTCCCGACGGCGAAGATCTACTCGCCGCACGGGCAGCGCTACGAGGCCGTCGACCGCGAACTGCTGCTGTCCTACCAGGAGTCCGAGACCGGTCAGATGCTGCACGAGGGCATCAGCGAGGCCGGGTCGATGGGCTCGGTGATCGCCGCTGGCACGGCGTACGCCACCCACGCGCAGCACATGATCCCGGTCTACGTCTTCTACTCGATGTTCGGCTTCCAGCGCACCGGCGACCAGATGTGGGCGCTCGGCGACCAGCTCGGCCGCGGGTTCCTGCTCGGGGCGACCGCCGGTCGGACCACTCTCAACGGCGAGGGCCTGCAGCACCAGGACGGCCACTCCCTGCTCCTGGCGTCGACTAACCCGGCCTGCGTGGCCTACGACCCCGCCTTCGCCTTCGAGCTGACACACATCGTCCGGGACGCGCTCGACCGAATGTACGGCGAGCGGGACGACAACGTCTTCTACTACCTCACTGTCTACAACGAGCCGGTGCCGCAGCCTGCCGAGCCCGCGGGTCTCGACCCGGCGCAGATCATCTCCGGGATGTACCGGTTCCGCTCGGCTGAGGACCTGGCCGGCGGGCTTCCGGCGGCGGGGGCCGGCGTGGGCTCCCCGCCGCGGGCGCAACTGCTGGCCAGCGGGACTTCCATCCACTGGGCGCTGGCGGCGCAGGAGATCCTTGCCGCCGACTTCGGGGTCGCCGCCGACCTGTGGTCGGTGACCTCGTGGAACGAGCTTCGGCGAGATGCGCTCGACTGCGACCGCGCCAACCTGCTCAACCCCGAGGCCGACGACGCCGTGCCGTACGTGACCCGTGCCCTCGAAGGGGCCGCCGGCCCGGTCGTGGCGGTCTCCGACTGGATGCGCGCGGTGCCCGACCAGATCTCCCGGTGGGTTCCGCAGCCGTTCACCTCGCTGGGCACCGACGGGTACGGCCGTTCCGACACTCGGGCCGCCCTGCGCCGGCACTTCAAGGTCGACGCCGAGTCGATCGTCGTCGCGACCCTGGAAGCCCTCGTCCGGGCCGGTGAGGTCAAGGCCACCACGGTCGGGGACGCGATCAGGCGATTCGGGTTGCGTGCCGACAAGGCCGGCCTGGACGGGCCCGAGGCGATCGTGGCCGGCATCAGGATCGTGGCCGGCGCCGAGCAGGACGAGCGGCCGATCTCGGGCTGACCGACCCACTCAGGCCCCGGACCACTCAGGTCCCGGATTGCCCAGGCCTTCGGGCCATCCGGGACCTCCCCGGCGCCGACGGAGCCACCTGCGGGCTCCCCGGCGCCGGGGCCCGAGGTCACGGTGCCGGACCGGACCCCCGCGTGGCCCACCCGGCGCGGAGCCCGGGTGGCTGGGTCCGGAAGGTGGGGCCCGGAAGGTGGGGCCCGCGCGATGGAGCCCACCACACCGCACCCGCCGGACCGGATCCCACGGCACCGGAGCCGCCGGGCCGTCCGGCCCCACCGCGCCCGCATCACCGCCTCCAGACCGACCCATCCGGCCCACCGCGTTCGGGCCATCGCCTCCAGGCCCGCCCATCCGGCCCATCCGGCCCACCGCATTCGGATCGGTACCTCCGGGCCACCCCGGCCGGGCAGCGGGCCGCGCACCGAACCCCTTGGCGTCCGATCTCGGCCCCGCGACCTCGGGTTTCATTCTCCGGGCCCACCGCGTTGCCCCCCTGCATCCAGGCGCGCCCGGTTCCGGCGGGCCCGGCCCGGACCCCCCGGAGGAGTTACCCAGCGCATCGGCACTGTCCGTGATGAACTCCACCGCGCTCGGCTTCATCGGGGTCCACCGCCGTCCCCGATTCGGTTACGCCCCGGGTCTTTCGCGGTACCCCATGTTCCACTTGATGACGCGTTGAGTTCCGCATCGCCGCCGCGGACACTAGTCTCTCGAGGGTGATGTCCAAAGGTTGGTCACGCGGCGTTACCAGCTGTGAAACCGCCGGCGGCGAAGCCCTCCGGCACGTACTCCCGGCCCCCGTCGGTGTCGGAGAGCAACGGAAACCCGCCTGCCGATCATCGCACGGCCACGTCGCGGTCCGGTACGGTCAGGCATCTGTCAGGTCGCTGTCAGGTCAATTGTCAGGTCAATCAGGAGCCGGCCGGCCAGCCGATAACCAGCCGACCGGCCGGCGCGCGGCTGCGGGTCGTGACGAGGCCCGCGCGGCGTCTGCTGCGACGGTCGAGGAGGACGAGGTGAATGGTGTGGCGACGACCACCGCACCCGCGGCGGCATCACCTGAACCGCGGACAGGCGGGAGCGCGGTGAGCCCACGGCGGTCCCAGTGCGGCGTCGCAAGCCGCGTGGACGGGACGGCGGCATGATCCTGCGGGCCCGTCGCATCGAGCGGCTGGAGGAACATCCCAACCTCCGCGGCATTCTCGGCATCCTCGCCCAACTCGTCCACACCACCGACACGGAGCTCGTCTCGCTCGCCGCCGCCTGGCGCAACTCGGGGTACCTCGCCGCTGCCCGGGACAAGGCGCTCTCCCCCGACTCTCCATTGATCGTCGAGGTGCTGGCCGCCTTCGACGCGTTGAGCGCGATCTACGCCGACGACCTCACCGGCGCGGAGTACGTCACCGTCGAACCGACGATCGCCGCCACGGCTCTGCGCGCGATGCGCGACGCGGTCGCCGCCTCCTACTCCCGGCCCATCCTCGGCCGCGCGGAGTACGCGGCACTGATGCGTCCGTGGCGCACGGTCTACCCCCGCGCGCGCTCGCACGAACCCGACCTCGGCCCGGCCGCGGCGGACGTGAAGCGGGTTCTCGCGGCACTCCCGGTCCTCGCCGGGCGCTGCCACGATCCGGACAGCCTCGAGGTCTTCGACGGCCTGCTGGTGTCCGCACTCACCCGCGACGACTCCGCGCATCAGATGGCGATGGACGCCGCCTTCGCGAGCGCCGTGGTGACCGGGCGTCGCCGGGTGTGGACCCTGGTCCGGCGCAGCGCCGCCGAGGGTTTCTGGCGGTTGTGCCCGTACTGCCGCGGCCATCGGGGCACCGATTCGAGCGAGGACCGGCGGGTCATGGAGCTGTGCGCCGACCTGGCCTGCGCGCTGCTCGTCGAGGATCTCCTCGATACCGACCAGTTCACCCGGCTGACCAGCCCGCTGCACACGCTCATCCCGTTGCAGCACCGCCGCGGTCGCTGACGCCGCCGCGGTCCGCCCGGCTGCCGGTCCACCGGCCCGGCTCAGCCGGATGCGCCGGGCCGCCGCAGCCGGTAGACGATCAGTCGGGCTCCGCCCGGAGTGATGACGATGCGTTCCACTCCCTCCGTGACCTCGCCGTCACAGGCGAACGGCAGCGGGCCGGGCTGACGGGATGAGATCGTGACCCGTTCGACCGTGTGTTGTTCGTACACCCGGCTGCGCCCGAGACGGCCGGTCAGCACCGCCCCCACCAGCCGGAGCCGGGCAAGCGACGCCGCGGCGTCGACCACCCGCAGGTCCAGCAGCCCTTCGTCGAGGCGGGTGCGGTAGGTGGGGGCGAACCCGTCGGGCTGGTAGATCCCGTTGCCGACGAAGATCAGCCAGACCCGGCGGTACTCGGAGTCGATCTCGACCTCGAACGGCGTTTCGTGGCGCAGCACCCAGCTCAGCGCGATGAGCATCGCCGGCCACTTGCCGATGCGGCGCTCGAACCGCGCACGGATGGCGACCATGTCCGGGTAACCGCCGAGGCTCGCGGTGTTCACGAAGATGCGGGAGAACCGACTGAACGTCGCGCCGATGCCCTCGGCCCGGCCGATGTCGACGGCGACCGCCGAACCCTCCCGTATCGCCTGCACCGAGTCACCCGCCCCGGCGAGTCCGACGTCCGCGGCGAAGTGGTTGAGCGTGCCCGCGGGGAAGACCGCCAGCGGCACGCCGTGCGCCAGCGCGGTCTGGGCGG
The DNA here is from genome assembly GCF_002099325.1 of Frankia sp. KB5. Taxonomy (NCBI): domain Bacteria; kingdom Bacillati; phylum Actinomycetota; class Actinomycetes; order Frankiales; family Frankiaceae; genus Frankia; species Frankia sp. KB5. The sequence goes on from NZ_MRUJ01000039.1 coordinate 27,801, forward strand.
CCGCGTTGATGGTGCCGTCGCCGCCGGCGACGCCCAGCACACGGGACCGCGCCGCCGCGGACCTCAGCACGGTTCTTACGTCGCCGCCCGCGTCGACCTCGACGACCCGGGCCCTGGGCAGGTCGGCCCGCAGCACGGCGAGCAGGTCCGTGTGGTTACCCGGACCGGAACGGGCGTTCACCACCACGGTAAGGCCGTCGCCGTCGGGCAGGGCGGGCGCCCACGCCGACGCGGGGCTGGCCCGGGCGGGGGCCCACGGCCGACGCGGCATCACCTTCGTCGTCGCCAGGCCCGCCCCTATCCCCAGCAGCACGCCGGCGGCCACGTCCCCGGGATAGTGCACCCCGACGTACACCCGGGAGAACGCCACCGCGGCGGCGAGCACAGCCACCGGCACCGCCGCGCCGGGTGCGTCCAACGCGACTCCGGTGGCGAAGGCGGCTGCCGACGCCGCGTGCCCAGAGGGGAACGAGAACGTCGTGAGATCCTCGCGAAGCCGCCGCAGCGGGGGAATCGTGTGAGTCGGTGGGCGGTCCCGGCGGAACACCACCTTCATCGGCCCGTTGGCGAGAACGCTCGCGACTCCCAGGGCGAGCAGGCCACGGACGGCCGCCGGGCGACGGCGTCCCTTCGTCGCACCGAGCGCCCCGGCCACCCCCCACCAGAGCAGACCATGATCGGCAGCGTGGGACAGCCGCGGCAGCGCCGGGTCGAGCAGCGGTCTGYCGCCGGCCAGCGCCGCGAACAGCGACCGGTCCGCACTGGTGAAGGCGTGCAGGAACGTCCGGCCCAGCGCGATGTCACGGCGCATGAGGATCCGGACGCGCCGACCGACCCGGTTCTCCGCGGGCCAGCGGGGAGCGGTCCCGTTTCCCGGCCTCGTCACCGACCTTGACGCCACGCCGGCACCGTACCCGTAAGGGGGACACCCAGATCAACTGGGATGAACTTCACATCCTCCCGAACTCCACGGAAGGAGCGAGCAGAAGGAGCTCGCTGTCAGGCCGCGCCTGTCAGAACGCGACCGTCAGAACGCGACCGGGGCCTGGCTCGCCCATCTCGGAGCCGGCGGCCGTGCCACGCCCCCGGGCCGGGGCAGCGCCCGTCGTGGCTCGACGGTGCGACCTGTCGGCAGGATCTCGCCGGTGTCCTCGAACAGAATCACCCCGTTACACAGCAGGATCCAGCCCTGGTCCCAATGCTGGCTGGCCACCCGGGCAGCGTCGCGATCCGCACTGTCCGCCGTGGGGCAGGGCGGACAGTGCGGGCAACCACGTCGCCGGAGCGCGGCTGTGCGTGAGGCGTCAGCGGGCAGGGGAACTGAGGACGGCTCGGGCGAGGAGGGCTCCGGGTCGTCGGTGGGCACCGGGGACGCCGATGCCGGGTCTGAAACGCGAACAGCTTGCACGAGCACCAGACGTTACGCCTCTCCGTAAGAAGCGTCACACCGAGGCGCGTGTGAAGGGGCCGACGTGTCTGCGACCCTTGACTCGCAAGTCAGCGTGGGCAACGGCCGTGACCAGCGCGGATGCGAAACGCGGCACATCGGGAACCAGCCGGACGGACCACGGGGTGTCTACAGCGAGATACCGGTAACAGGACCGGACCATCGGATCGGTAGGTTACGGGGCGGTGGCCGAGCGGTTCCGCCATCCTGACCGCAACAATGACGTGGGCCGGTTCCGCTGATGCGCCCACCTGCATGAACGGCGCCCGTTGTCCCCGGCGACCGGGCATCGACACGGCAGAGCCACGGACAGGCACCGGTGAACGGCCACGGACCCGGACATGCCCGGCCACAAGGGGGGGTACGGACGATGGACGGTGCCACGGGTGTCGGTACCGGTACCGACGCCTTCGGGGGCATCCCCACCGGCGGGGGTTTCGGCCCGCGTGCCGGCGGACAGCCGGTCGAGGTGTCGGTCGTCATGCCGTGTCTGAACGAGCAGGAGTCGGTCGGCGTCTGTGTGCGCAAGGCCCTTGCGGGACTGGCCACCGCGGGTGCCGCGGGCGAGGTCGTCGTTGTCGACAACGGATCCACGGACCGGTCGGCGGACGTCGCCGCAGCCGCAGGTGCCCGGGTCGTCCGCGAGACCCGGCGCGGCTACGGCAACGCCTACCTGGCCGGGTTCGCCGCCGCCCGAGGCCGGCTGATCGTGATGGGCGACGCCGACGACTCCTACGACTTCTCGGATCTGGGCGTCCTGCTCGCTCCGCTGCGCGCCGGGCGGGCCGACTACGTGCTCGGGTCGCGCTTCGCTGGAGAGATCCTGCCGGGAGCGATGCCCTGGCTGCACCGTTACGTCGGCAACCCTGTGCTCACCGGCATCCTGAACCGGCTGTTCGACGTCCGTTCCTCCGACGCACACTCGGGCATGCGGGCCTTCAGCCGAGAGGCGTACCTGCGTATGCAGCTGCGCTGCGAGGGGATGGAGCTCGCCTCCGAACTGGTGATCGCCGCGGGCCGCGCCGAGCTTCGGATCGAGGAGGTGCCGATCACTTACCATCCGCGGGTCGGGGCCTCCAAGCTGCACTCCCTGCGGGATGGTTGGCGGCACCTGCGGTTCATGCTGCTGCTGGCGCCGAGGCACCTGTTCGTGCTGCCCGGCCTGGTGCTGCTGGCGCTCGGGATCGTGGGCCAGGCGGCGCTGCTGCCCGGCTCGCTCAATCTCGGCTTCCACCGGCTGGACCTGCACTTCTCGATCCTGTTCGCGCTGCTGGCGCTACTCGGCTGGCAACTGGTGCTGCTGGGGGTCTGCGCCGACGTCCACAACCACGCCCTCGGCTGGCAGGAGCGCCGCCGCTGGCCGCTGCCGCTCATCCACCGCCTGTTCACCCTCGAACGCGGGCTTGCGCTCGGCGCGGGCCTGTTCATCGTCGGATTTGTCGTGGACGTGGTCGTCCTCGTCCGCTGGCTGGTCAACAATCTCGGACCGCTCAACGAGATGCGCCCGGCCCTGCTCGCGATGACGCTGATGGTGTTGGGCGCGCAGACCGCCTTCGGATCCTTCTTCCTGCGGCTGCTGACCGCCGGACCCAGCGGGGGGCATCAGCGGGCGTCGGCCCGCGGTACCCGTGCCGGCACGGGTACCGGCACGGGTACCGGCACGGGTACCGGCACGGGTACCGGCACGGGTACCGGCACGGGCCCTGACGCGGGTGCGGGTGCGAGTGCCGGCGCGGGCTCCACCCAGGCCGAGGCGAGCGGTCCACGGGCCGACACGCCCGGCCTCGGCCTGTGCTTCGAGGCGCCGGAACACCCGGCCGAGGTCGTCAGGTTCTGAGAACGGCGGATATTCATCATGGCCGTCCTGGGCAGAATGGTCGTCTCGGGCAGACGCCGCTTTCCACCGCTGCCCGGTGACGCCGCGCCCGTCTCCCTATGCGATCCCGCTGTCTTCGGGGATGACCCCGCCTCCGGGAATGACCCCGCGGATGACCTCGCCGCCCCGGGCCGGGTGCCGTCCGGGGAGCACCCCGGCCCGCTCTACGGCCCGAACGCGCGGCGCCGTGAATCGGGTCCGGCCTCCGCCCAGCCGGCCCGACCCGCCCAGCCGGCCCGACCCGCCCAGCCGGCCCGACCCGCCCAGCCGGTCGCGCGGCATCTGCCCTTCGCGGTTCTCCTGGTCGCCGGGATGATCCTGCGGGTGGTCACCGGGTACGCCTACCGGCCGGCGTTCGAGTTCAGCGGAGACTCCTACGCCTACCTGCGACTTTCCACCCTGCACGCGCCCGACCCGATGCGGCCGGCCGGATACCCGGCCTTCCTGCGCCTGCTGTCGCACACCGGCGACCTGTGGTGGGTGACGGTGGTCCAGCACGTCGCGGGCCTGGCGCTCGGGGTGGGGATCTACGTCCTGCTGGTCCACCGCCGAGTGGCGGCCCCGGTGGCGGCCCTCGCCGCCGCGCCGGTCCTGCTGGACGCCTACCAGCTGGTCCTCGAGCACTACGTGATGGCCGAGACCCTGTTCGCGGTCCTGCTGGTCGCCGCGATGATCGCCCTGACCTGGTCGGCACGACCGTCGGTGTGGGCGTGCGGGCTCGCCGGCCTGTTACTGGGCGGGGCGGGCCTGGTCCGCACCATCGGGGTCGCCATGGGTGTGCTCGCCGTGGGCTACCTGCTTCTTCGTCGCGTCGGATGGCTCCGGCCCGCCGCCTTCGCCGTGATGCTCGCCGTTCCACTCGTCGGATACGCGGGCTGGTTCCACCACGCGCACGGGAAGTACGCGCTCACCGGTGGGGACGCGGTGTGGATGTACGGCCGGGTGGCACCGATCGCCGAATGTGATCGCCTACACCTGAGCACGCGCCAGCTCGTCCTGTGCTCCCCGCATCCGGTGGCGGGGCGGCCCGATCCCAGCTACTACGTCTGGAACGGCAACAGCCCGCACTGGCGGCTCGACATGCCCGACGACAAGCGGGACGCGCTGCTGCGCGACTTCACCCGCCAGGTCATCCGGTATCAGTTCGGTGACTACGCCCGGATGGTCGGCGGGGAGATCGCGCACTACTTCGCCCCGGGCCGACCGGTCGGGCACCGTGACTGGCCGGACGCGACCTGGCGGTTCCCGACCGGTAACGAACCGCGCTACCTGCACAACGGCGAGCCACTGCTCGGCTTCCACGGGGACGCGCCCAGCCGCGTCATCCGCGAGCCGTCCGCCGGTTTCCTGCGGAGCTACCAGCATCTCGTCTTCACGCCCGGTCCGGCCCTGGCCGGGATGGTGATCCTTGCCGTCGTCGCGATCATGATCCCGGGACGGGACCGCCGTGCGCCGCCGGGGAACCGTGGCTCCCGGCGCCGGAGAGGCCTGCGGGACCGGGCCGCCGAAGATCGACGGCTGCGGGCGGACATGGCCCTCCTCGTGGCGGCCGGGGCCGCCACGCTCATCGTCCCGGCCGCGACGGTGTGCTTCGACTACCGCTACCTGCTCCCCGTCCTCGTGCTCTTCCCGCCTGCCGCCGCGCTCGCGACCCGCCGGTTCGTGCTGCTCAATCGATCGCGCCGGGCGCCCGCGGAGGAGCCGGGGATCAACGGCTCCAGCCGAGCCCCAGCCGGGGTGCCTCCATCGCCGGGCAGGTGTCCATGACGACGTCCAGCCCGGCCTCGCCCGCACGCGCCGCGGYAGCCTCGTCCCGCACACCGAGCTGGAGCCAGACCCCCTTCGCGCCGATCTTCACCGCCTCGTCGACGAGCGGGCCGGCCAGCTCCGACCGGACAAACAGGTCGACGACGTCGACGGGAAACGGGATCTCGCTCAACGTCGCGTATCCCTRCTCCCCCGCGACCACGGGTGCCGAAGGATGCACCGGCACGACGTGCTTGCCGTGCCGTCGCAGGTAGTCCGCAATGCTGTAGGCGGTCCGGCGGGTGTCGTTGGACAGCCCCACCACCGCCCAGACCTCGGTGTCGGTGAGCATGCGGCGAATGGTGTCGTCATCTCCGAAGCGCATACCCGCATAACCGCCCATGCCGCCCGGTTCATCCGGACCGCGGAAGGACTTCTCAGTTCCCGGCAACGATTCCCGGCAACGGGGGCGAGAAGCACGAGCCCCGGTGGAGGCGGGCGCATAGGATCTTCACGTGGAGAACGTGGAGCTTTCCCCGCTTCCGGCCGCCGGGGGACGGCTGGCCGCCGGGGCTGGAGCCGGCGGTGAGTGACAAGCACGAGGTGACGCTGTCCGCCTCGGCCGAGCGGGACCTGTCGAAGCTGGCCGAGCTCACCCGCGGCGAGGTCCGTCGGTTCCTCGACGGTGCCCTGCGCGACGATCCGCGCAAGGCCGGCACTCCGATCCCCGGCGAGCAGGTCGGCATGCACGAGGCCAGCGGGCGGACCTGGCGGATCCTCTACCGGATCGACGCCAACACACGCTCTGTGCGCGTTATGGTCGTCGCGCCGCGAGGTGCCCGCTCCCGGATCGTGCCAACGATCGGCAACGCCCGCCCCGCAACCGGATGGCGCCGGGTCTGAGCCCGGGCGGTCACGAGGCCCGGGCGGTCAGGAGACGTTGACGCCGAAGTCCAAGGCGATCCCGCGCAACCCGGAGGCGTATCCCTGACCGACAGCGCGGAACTTCCATTCCCCACCGTAGCGGTACAGCTCACCGAAGATCATCGCCGTCTCCGTGGAGGCGTCCTCGGTGAGGTCGTAGCGGGCCACCTCCGCGCCGTTCGTCGCGTCCGTCACCCGGATGAACGCGTTGCGGATCTGGCCGAAGGCCTGCCGACGCGAGTCGGCATCGTAGATGGACACGGTGAACACGACCTTCGCCGCCTGCGGGGTCAGCATCCGCAGGTCGACGTTGATCTGCTCGTCGTCACCGCCGCCGCCACCGACCAGGTTGTCACCCAGGTGYTTCACCGCACCGTCCGGACTCACCAGATTGTTGAAGAACACGAAATAGCCGTCGGAGAGGACCTGGCCGGCGTCATTCACAATGATCGCGCTGGCGTCGAGATCGTAGGCGGCACCGGTGGTCTGCCGCACCTGCCACCCCAGGCCCACCGTCACGGCAGTGAGGTTGGGGGCGACCTTACTCAGCGAGACATTGCCGCCCTTGGACAGCGACACGGAGGTCATATCCTCACCTTAGTACGAATGGTCCCCGCCCTGCCGACCGGCGGGCCCTACGGCTCGATCAGGCGCCACCGGTMTGGTGTTCCCGGCTCGGAACGCGCCGCGCCGGTTGCCTCCAGCGTCGCGAGGTACGACATCGTGTCCATCACGGCGTTCTGCAGCGCCACCCCCCGCAGGTTGCGGAACGGCCGATGCCAGGTCACGTATCCGGCGACGTCCCAGACCCGCGAGGCACCCGCGCGCAGTCCCTCGACGACCTCGGACAGCCGGCCGGCGTGATGCGCGTCGAGCTCCGCGAGCCGGCGCTCCAGCCCGGTGAACCGGTACTCGTGCGCCGGCAGCACCTCCTCGGCCGGCAGGCTCCGCAGCCGGGCCAGCGAACGCAGGTAGTCCCCCAGCGGATCAGGAACGGCCTCCTCCGGCGCGGATACCCCGACCGCCGTCGAGGGCAGGACGTGGTCCCCGGAGAACAGCAGCCGGTTGGTCGGCTCCCAGAAGCAGAGGTGTCCCGGCGAATGGCCCGGTGTCCACAGCGCGGTGAGATCCCAGCCCGGGATGTCCGGCCGGTCGCCGTCTTCGAGGAGGATGTCGGGTCGCGATAGGCCCGGGGCCGGCTGCTGGTAGCCCGCCAGCAGCCGCTCGGTCATCTCGGCGGGCGCCCCGGCCCGGATCATCAGCTCGGAGATCCGGTCGGCGTAACCATGTTCGAAGTGCCGGAGCATCGCCTCGTCCAGGCGATGCAACGAGACCCACGCCCCGGATGCCTCCCGGATCCGGTTCGCCAGGCCGTAGTGGTCCAGGTGCGCATGGGTCACCACGACGCCCCGCACGTCGGCCACCGACATCCCGATCATCGCCAGTCCGGCCTGCAGCTCGTCGAACGCCTCGTCGAAGTCCCAGCCCGCGTCCATCAGGAACGGGCCCGTGGAGGTCTCGAAAACGTACACGAACACGTGCGCCGGTTTGGCCCAGGGCAACGGGACGGGAATACTCCACAGTCCCGGACGCACCTGCTCGACCGGTGGCAGGGGCCGACGCCACCGCGCGGCACCGTCCCGGCCGGCCCGCTCCACGGCCGGCTGCGGCCCGGTCTGACGCGGCACACCGACATCCCCGAGAGCAGCGTCCACGACCTCACCCACCCGTTTTCTCCGGCGCCCGACGGCGCGTGCATCGCGTACCGCGGCGCCCCGGGCCTGCGGCACCCGTCTCTGGGCCTGCGCCACCCGACGGAACCTTGGCGCGTCCCGGCCAACCTGTCATGCTATACCGCGCCGCCCGGTACCCCCCGAACCGGGCGGCGCCATACTTTCCCACCGCCGTCACCGCCGTCACCGCCGTCACCGTCACCGCGCCGGTCAGGAGGGGCAGGGCAGAACGGTGAGGGATCCCGGTGCCCGGGAGCGCCGCCCGTCGAGATCGGTCACCGTGGCCGTGTAGGTGATCGCCCCGGCCACACGGGCCGGGCCCACCGGGCCGGACCACGTCGACCGGTTACCCGTCGCCCGGTCAAGGACCAGCGACACACTAGCCCTGCCTCCGTCGGGGAGGTTCACCACGAGCTCCGCGGCGAAGATGCCGGTCGCGTCCACGACGGACACCGTCACCGTGGACACCGTCACCGGGGACGCGGTCACCGGGGACGCGGTCACCCTCGCGGCCGGCGCGCAGCCGGACGGGTACAGCGTCGTCGGCGCCGCGACCATCGACACCACCTGTGGCGAGCCGTCGACCCTGGCGGTGACCCGCACGTCGCCACCGCCATCACCCTTGCGGGGCCTGACTGGAACGGTCACATCGATCGGTCCGGACGGTGCCGCCGCCCGATCAAGAGTGATCACCAGGGGGACGACGGCCCCCGGATCGATCCGCGACCGGCCGGGCACCACGGTTAGCCAGGACGGGCTGGCGCCGATCACGACGTCGACCGGCGCCGTGCCCTCGCCACGCAGGTCAAGCCGCCAGACGGAGTCGACGTCACCCAGGTCGACCCTGGTCGAGCTCAGGCTTAGGGCCGGGCCGGCGGGCCGCGCAGCGACCGGGACGGCCGGTGACCCGGGCGGCGGTCCGGTCCGCGGCCTCGCGGCGGTCGGGGCAACCCGTGGCGAAACCGACCCGATGCCGGTGCTCGGGGAGGCCGCGGACGCGGTGGAAAGGGCCGGACCGGCACCCGGCCGGGCAGTGACCGGGGCCGCCGTCACGTCCGCCGGCCCGTCCTCGTCACCGGGCGTGGGTGCCGGCGCTGCGACCGGCGCACCCGGCCTGCCTCCGGAGGAACCCGCACGATGGTCRCCGGCCATCCGCCCACGCACAACCACCAGACCCGCAACGATGACGACCAACACAGCCACCACAGCGATGATGCGTCCCCACCGGATCGGCAGGATCCGGCCTGAACGCCCCCAGGGAGAACGGTGACGTCCCGGCGATCCCGGGCCCCCCGCACCATCATGCGTCATCGTGACGAGATTAAGCCGACGGATTCTCGCTAGGGGACCAATTCGCTCGTTTCCGTCACGAAGTACGCCGAGATCTCTCTCGGCCCTCGGGTCGAGACGGGATGCCCCGATTCTCCCCATTGACCCCGTTGTCGCCGTTGTCGCCGTTGTCGCTGGCCTCCCGGCTCTCCCCGGTCCGCCGGCTGCGAGGCCTGCCGGGCGGCCCGCCCCGCAGCCGGCGCCCCCACCAGACCCACCATGCCAACGTCTGGGTCACCAGCGCGAAGCCGAACAGCAGATCCTCGACCGGAGCGTGCGCGATCCGCGGGCCGAGGATCCGGCGGGGGTCGTAGACGACGATGCCGAACCCGGTGAGGATCCCATTGGAGATCAACTGGAACAACGCGATGATCGCATAGGAAGTCCAGAAAACCCGCCGGGTCAGCAGCCGGGTCCGCAGGACCCACAGGTCCATCGCGATCGCCAACGCGACCCCGACGACCGCCAGGGCCGTGTAGCTCACGGCCGATCACCATCGGGAGTCCCATCGGAACGCGTCGCGCTCGGATGGGCGGGCTCGTCGCCGACGTCCCAGCCCCGCACCGCGCGCACGGCCTCCAGCGTCAGGATCGCGCACATCGGCACCACGGCGAAGAACAGCAGCTCCTCCAGGGGAAGGCCCCCCGGAAGCAGGATCCCGGTGATGCGGCGCCGGTCGAAGCTCCAGTGCCCCGCGGAGACGGCGAACAGGTCCCAGACAACGAAGATCACGATGACGGGGGCGAGGGTCAGCAGCAGCCGAACCGGCCGGGCGTACACCCGGGTGCCCAGAAACACCTCAAGCGGCGCCGTTCCGAGCAGGCATCCCGCCAGGACCGCGAGGTAGCTCAGATGGCGCATCGGCGGCTCGGACGGCGCATCGACAACTCTCAGACAGCTCTCAGACGCCGAGCGAGGGCAACAGCGCTCGCGGCCGGATCCTCGACCCCGGTGAGGCCCCGCACGACCACCACGCGGCGCRCTCCCGTCGCAAGAATCTGATCCAGGGTATCCGGACCGACGCCACCGGTGACGAACCACGGCTTCACGCCCGGAGCGAACGGAGGAGCGTGCCGCGCGGCCAGCCGGGGCAGACCCAGGCCGACCGGCGGCCGGCCCTCCTTGGTGGGCGTGGCGTGCACCGGCCCCACGCACACGTAGTCGACGTCGGGGTCGGCGAGCGCCGCGAGGAACTGGTCGGGATCGTGCGTCGACTGTCCGATCAGCACGTCCGGGCCCACCAGGCGCCGGGCAAACCGCGGCGGGATGTCGCCCTGACCGACGTGCAGGATGTCGACCCCGGCGAAGGCGGCGAGGTCGGCGCGGTCATTCGCGCTGACCAGCACTCCCCTGGCGCCGGCGGCGGCCTGCACCCGCCGCAGCCCGCCGAGCTCCTCGTCCCATTCGAGCCCCTTCTCCCGGAGCTGGATCAGATCGACCCCGGGGGCCTCGGGCGTGCCGACCACGGCGCTCAGGAAGGCGTCGAACTCGGCCCGACGCGGCGTGCACAGGTACAGGCGGGCGTCGGCCAGCCGCCGCAACCGGTCCGCCCGGGCTGGCCCACCGGCGCGCGGCGACGATCCCTCAACCTCCGGCGACAGCACGCACGATCTCCAAAATGTCGCCGTCGGCGAGCCGGACGGCGGGAATCTCGGACGGCGTCAGAGCCACGCCATTGTGCTCGACCACCACCGAACCAGACGGCAGGCCCAGCTCGGCGAGCAGGTCGGGCAGCGGCTGGCCACCCGGGATRCCCCGCGGCGCACCATTGACGACGACCCGCGCCCGGGCGAGCGGCTCCGGGTGCGCACGCGGGTGCAAGTGCGGCGGACGATCGACCATTTTTCGACCCTACGGGAGCAGCGCCCGCCGTGCGGGCGGTGGGTACGGCCGGGACCGGGCCGGGGCTAGAAGGCCGACGCCTGGGCCCGCCGTTTGACCTCCTTGCCACGGTTCTCGATAAGTGCCTGCATGGGGGTGCCCGGCAGACTCGGATCCTCCCGGAAGATCCAGTCGAGCGCATCCTCATCGGTGAACCCCGCGTCGGCCAGCACCGTGAGCAAGCCGGGCAGCCCCTTGACGACGGCGCCGTCCCGGATGAAATCGGCAGGCACCCGCAGGACGCCCCCCTCCCGCCGGGCCAGTAGCGTCCGGTCGCGCACCATCTGCCGGACACGGGTCACGGGAACCTGCAGCTGATCGGCGACGTCAGGCAGGGTCAGCCAGTCCATGGTCAAGAGTAAACACCTAAGTCTCGATGGCGTCGTATGGTGCCGGCGCGGCCGCGGACGTTGGCCGCGCCCCTCGGCGAGGGGATGACCAGGCGGTTTCCGGCCGGGACGGTCCGGCCGGAACGGGTCAGAGCGCAGCCACCTGGGCGCCGCCCGCGGCCGCCGAGCGCACCGCCGCCTCCAACACCGCGACCACCGGACGGGCGGTCTGCACGCCGTAGCCGGACAGCGGCCAGCCCGAGACGAGACAGTCCGCCAGGTCCCGGTGAAACGTACTGCCCGAGGTGGGTGCCAGCGGGATGTGGCTGCGCACCCCGTCATGGGTGATCAGCACGAGCGACCCCGCCTCCGCCTCGAGTATCTCGGCCTCGACCTCGGACCGACGACCGGCGTGCCGTCCCAACCGCGGCACCAGCTTCCCCTCCCCGTCCCGGAAAGCCCCGCCGTCCCGGAAAGCCCCGCCGTCCCGGAAAGCCCCGTCCAGGATCAGCGAGCCGGTGGACCCGAGCACCTCGAACCGCGGGCGCCGGGCCACCGTCAGATCGGAGACCGTGACCTGCGCCTCGGCCCCACTCGCGAAACGCAGCAGCAGCCGGCTGTGGTCAGCGTTGCTGACGTGGTGCCAGACCCGCTTGACGGTGGACGCGCTGACCCATTCGACGGGCTCGTCAACGAGGGCGAGGATCTGGTCAACGCAGGCGCTGCCCCGATCATGGAGCTGCCCACCACTGATCCGCTCGTCGTCGTGCCAGGTGCCRGCTGGCCGGCGGAAGCCGCCCCGGTGGGCGTCCAGCCGCAGCGGCTCGCCGACGGCGCCGCGGTGCACGGCGGCGCGGACCGCCCGGTAGCCCGGGTCGTCCCGACCCTCCGGATACACCGCGAGCACCAGGGACCGGGCCTCCGCGAGCTCCGCGAGCTGGTCGGCGTCCGGGGTCGACAGGCAGAGCGGGGCGTGCACGACGACGTGCTTGCCGGCCTCCAGCGCACGACCAGCCCATTCGAGACGGGTGTGGGTCGGTGTGGCCACGATGACGACCCCGAGATCCGGATCGTTGACCAGGTCGTCCGGGTCGTCGACGCGGCGCGGCGGGCGACCCGCCGCGTGCGCCGGGAGCCGGCCGGCACCGCCGTCGCAGAGGGCGGCGAGTTCCAGGCCCTCGGTCGCGTCCACCGCCGAGTGGTGCGTCCCGGTGATGTCCGGGGTGCCCAGCAGCCCGACCCTGGCCGGCGCGGCGTCGAGCAYGCCGAGGCAGTGCCGCAGCCAACGTCCCACGAGCCGCTGGTAGGCGGGATCGGCGAGCACGGCGGGACCGGTACCCAGGGTGAATATGCCGAGGCCCGTGGAGGGCCGCCAGGTGCAGACGGGATGCTCGCCCATCTCGTGCCGGACCAGGAGCAGCCGCTCCACGTCGTCGGCAATCTTGTCGGGGATGATCCAGCTCTCCCGGGGGCGGAAGTCCGCGGACCGGGCCATGACCGCGCCGCCCTGCGGCCCGACGGTCAACCGCAGGTCGTAGGGCGCGGTGGTCCGCCCCGGGATGAAACCGGACGCCTCGATGAGCGGACTTCCCGGCGGCAGCGCCCGCATGGTCGGCCCGGCGAGCAGGACCGGGACGGTCTGCCGGGCCCGGTCCAGCAACTCCTGCTCGACGTGGTCGAGCGGACGGTCGATGAGCACGAGAAGCGCGTCGGCCGACCGTGCCGAGGTCGGGCCGAGACCCGCTGCCCGCAAATGGTCGCCGAGCGCGTTCACACCGRCCAGGTTCGACACCAGGTGAATGCGAGGCACGTCTCCGCACTCTAGTGACTGTTCCCGACGTTCCGGCGATTGGGGTCATCAAACAAAGATCCAAATAAAGATCCGCGCAAAGATTTACACAAGGATGCATACATAACGCAATGCCGGGCAAGAGTACCAATGATCCTGATATCCAGAAATCCCGCCGTCCGGCCGATCGGAACGCCTGGAACGCCTGGAACGCCTGGAAAATCCGGAGCACCGGGAACACCGGGTCGTCACCGGGCGTCATCGACTTGCCGCGGCCAGTTCCTTCATCGACACGGAGATATCGGCGAAAYGCTCCCGATCCGGGATACCGTCGGCCGCCATCAACCGGCGACCGGCGACCATGTCCATCGGGCGCCCCACAGTGRCCAGCGCCTCGAGACGGCCGTCCGGGGCGAACCACCCGGCCGACCAGCCAGACGGACGCCCGCCGTCGGGCGGCACGACGACGCCCGGATCGCCCCGGAACACCGGGGCAGCCTCTGCCGAAGGGAGTCCCGCGAACTGCACCATGCGGCCGAACTGTTCCGACCAGAAGTAGGGCACCGGGTCATAGACGGCCTCCCCGCCGAGCAGCGTGCTGACCGCGACCGCGGGCGACTGCTGGGCGCAGTCCCAGTGCTCGACCCGCAGCCGCCGACCGTAGCGACGCGACCACCAAGCAGCACAGTCACCGACCGCGACCACCGGCGGCCGGTCGCCGTCGGCACCGTCGGCACCATGGGTCCACCGGGCGGCGAGATGCTCGTCAACCACGACTCCCCGGTCGAGGGCGAGCCCGGAACCGGCGAGCCAGGCGGTGCCGGGCCGCACCCCGACGCCGACGACAACCTCGTCCGCAATCAGCTCCTCACCGCCAGCCAGCACCAGCCCGTCGGGGGTGACCCGCTCCACGGCCGTGGCCAGGCGCAGGGTAACCCCGGCCCGGGCGTACCACGCGATCGTGCACCGGCCCACCTGCGCGCCGAGCGCGGCGAACAGCGGCGAGGCGGCTGCCTCCACGACGGTGACCTCGGCACCGATCGCTGCCGCCGCCGTGGCGACCTCCGCGCCGATCCAGYCGGCACCAACGATGACGAGCCGGACGCCGGGACGCAGGGCGCCACGCAGATCCCGGGCGTCGTCAATGGAACGCAGGACCCGCTGTGGGCCGTCGCCCGGCAGGGTTACCGGGTCGGCTCCCGTCGCCAGCACCAGGCCGTCGTAGTCCAGCGGCCCCGCGTCGGTCTCCACAGTGCCCGGTCGCAGGCCCGTCGCCCGCCGTCCGAGGCGCACCTCGACCCCGTCGAGGTCGAAGGGCAACGTCGTGTCGTCGATGCGGCCGGAGAGCACCGCCTTGGACAGCGGCGGACGATCGTAGGGCCGGTGCGGCTCCGCCCCGAGCAGGATCACCTCTCCCGCGAAACCACGCGCGCGCACCTCGGCGGCGGCCCGGCCCCCCGCCATTCCCGCGCCCACGACGACTATTCGCTGCATTCGAGCAGACTATCGACGACCCGCGACGCCGGGCCGCCGTCACCGCACCGGGTCGACAAGCGGAAAGGCGTCCTTCCACACCGGCTCGTACCCGGCTTCGGCGAGCATCGCGGCGATCTGTGCCGGCGAACGCTCGTCGGAGATCGAGAACTGTTCCTGGGCCGTGCCGGGCGTGGTGTAGCCGCCGGGTTCGGTGGAGGAGCCGGCGCTCATGGTGGTCACGGCGATGCGGACGAGCCCGTCGCGCAGCACCGCCGGCTCCCGGGTCGACAGCGACAGCGCGAGGTCCGGCTCGAACAGGCGCAGGGCCGCGTACGCCTGGACGAACTCCGCGTCGTCAACGACGACGACCGGCGGGAACCCGCTGGCACTCGGCTTGATGCGCGGCAGCGCGATCGAGACCTCGGTCCGCCAGTAGCGACGGGAGAGAAAGGAGGCGTGCGCGGCCAGCGCGAGCACGTCAGCGCGCCAGTCCGGGGCGAGCCCGAGCAGCGCGCCGATCCCGAGCCGGCGCACCCCGGCCCGCGCGGCCCGTTCGAACGAGGACAGCCGCCGGTCGTAGTCACGCTTCCAGCCGGCGACGTGCACCTCGGCGTAGCGGGCCCGGTCGTAGGTCTCCTGGTAATGGACGACTCCCTCCAACCCGGCACGCACCAGCCGGGCATAGGTGTCGTCCGACCAGGTCTGGGTCTCGATGCTGATCGAGGGGAACATCGGCCGTAGCCGCTCGACCACCGCGACGAGGTAGTCGGCCGATACCTCGACGCGATGCTCGCCGGAGACGAGCAGCAGATGACGGAACCCCCGGTCGACCAGCAGGCGTCCCTCCGCCACCACCTCCTCAAGGTCCAGCGTGCGGCGCACCACCGGCAGGCCCTTGGCGAAGCCGCAGTAGGTGCAGGACGACAGGCAGGCGTTCGACACGTACATCGGGGCGAACAGCCGGACCGCCCGACCGAACCGGAGCAGGGTCGCCTCCCGGGCGGYAATCGCCAGCTCCTCCAACCGGGCGGTGGCCGCGGGTGAGAGCAGGATCGCCAGCTCCGCGAGACCGATCCGGGGGGTGGCCGACCCACCGGATCCGGGCCGAACCCGCCGCAGCACCGTGTCCACCTCGGCGGACGTGGCCCGCCGCGACATCGCGGACAGCCCGGCCAGGTCGTGACCGGCAAGTTCGCGCGCGAACTCCCCTGGCGGGGCGCTCACCTGGACGCCTCGCCCACCACCGCAGCCGGGGACGTCGCCCGGGACACCGAGGGCACGGGCGACGCCGGTGACGGGTGGGACGCCGGTGACGGGTGGGCGCCGAGGAACCCGGTGAGCGGGGAGGAGGCGGACGCCACCGTGGCCGGGCCGGCAGCCCCTCGGCCGGCCAGGAAACCCAACCGGCCGGCGGCGGTGGCGAGCGCGAAGGCCCGCGCCATGCGCGCCGGATCGGCGGCCACCGCGATAGCGGTGTTGACCAGCACCGCGGCCGCGCCGATCTCCATCGCCTCGGCCGCGTCCGAGGGCACCCCGAGCCCGGCGTCCACGACCACCGGCACCCCGGCGCTCGCCACGATTGCCTCGATCGCGTCCCGGGTGCGCAGCCCGCGGTTCGAGCCGATCCAGCTGCCCAGCGGCATCACGGTGGCGCAGCCGACCTCCTCCAGCCGGCGGGCCAGCACCGGGTCGGCCGAACAGTAGGGCAGGACCGTGAAGCCGTCGGCCACCATGAGCTCGGCGGCGCGCAGGGTCTCCAGCGGATCCGGCGCCAGGGTGCGCGGATCCGGGGTGACCTCCAGCTTGACCAGACCGGTGCCCGTCGCCGCCCGCCCGAGGCGGGCCAGCCGCAGCGCCTCGGCCGCGTCCACCGCGCCCGAGGTGTTGGGCAGCAGGGTCATCGACGGCGGGATGAAGTCGAGAACGTCGCCGTCACCGATCCGGCCGATGTCGACCCGGCGCAGCGCCACGGTGACGATGGTGGCACCGGATGCGACGAGGCTGTCCCGCATCACCCGGTGACTCGCGAACTTCCCGGTGCCGATCAGCAGCCGGCTGCCGTAGGCCCGCCCGGCGATGACGAGATCGTCCGCCCCCGCGGCACCGGGTCCGGCCTCACCACCACCCCCGCCGCCGACGGCGGAACCTTCACCGGCGAGGCCATCGGGACAGGAACCGTCGGGGGGAGAATCGCCGGGACGGGAACCGGCAGGACGTAGGGGGTGCTGCGACACGATCTTTCATCCTCCCCACGCGCGCATGACCGCGATCGGGTATACGGGTCGCCGACGGGATACTGGCCAGCCTCTCAGCCCACGTCCGTGGGCTCCCCGGAGCAATCGACAGTGTAACCGCTGCTTCCTGGCCGCGGCTTCGGGTGTCCCGCCGCGACGCCGATCTGCGACGCCGATCTGCGACACTGATCCACGCCCGTCGACGATCATCGCGGCCTTGAGAACCGATTCAATGTGGGCACCCGGGTTTCACCCGGTGGACACCATGCTGCGCGACGAGGTACTTCTCGCTCGAACGACGTATCCGGGTTAACCTCGCGGGGCTCGGTAGCGGCATCCTTCGACAACGATCGTAAACTCTCCCTCGTGGATGCCACCGTGGCCGACCCCGTCGTAGGTCGGCTTCTCGACGGCCGCTACACGGCGCAGGAACGGCTCGCCGTCGGCGGGATGGCGACGGTGTACGTCGCGCACGACAACCGGCTGGACCGGCTCGTCGCCCTCAAGGTCATGCATCCCACTCTCAATCACGACCCGGAGTTCGTCACCCGTTTCCATCGCGAGGCCAAGGCCGTGGCACGGCTCAACACCCCGCGCGTCGTCTCCATCCTCGACCAGGGTTCCGACCACATCCCCGCCGGTCTGGTCAACTACCTGGTGATGGAGCTGGTGCGCGGCCGGTCGCTGCGCCAGCACCTGGGCGCCCGGGGTCGGCTCCCGGTCACCGAGGCCATCGAGATCATCGAGCCYGTGATCGAGGCCCTCGCCGCCGCGCATGCCGCCGGCATCATCCACCGCGACATCAAGCCCGAGAACATCCTGCTCGGTGACGACGGCCAGGTGAAGGTCGCGGACTTCGGCCTCGCCCGTCCGGTGAGCCAGCCCACCCAGGCACTCACCGGCGGCGTGGTGATGGGCACTGTCGGGTACCTCGCCCCCGAGCAGGTCACCCACGGCGTCGCCGACACCCGCAGCGACGTCTACGCCGCCGGTGTGGTGCTCTTCGAATCCCTGACCGGGCAGCTCCCGCACAGCGGCGCCACCCCGATGTCGGTGGCCTACCAGTCGGTCCACGGCGACGTGCCGGCGCCGTCCACCATGATCGAGGGCATTCCCGCCGAGCTGGACGGTCTTGTTCTCCGGGCCACCGCCCGCGACCCGGCGCGCCGGCCGGTCGATGGTGCGGCCCTGCTGGCGGAGCTGCGGCGCATCGAGCCGTTCCTGCCCCCGCAGGACGCCTACCCGAGCGGGTTCACCGGCGAGATCGAACGGATCGGGTTGGCCGAGCGGCCTTCAGGGGCCCGGGAGCCCGGGTACCCCCAGGAGCCCGGGTACACCCAGGAGCCCGGGTACACCCAGCCGTTCCAGGCCGAGGACTACGACGACTCCCGGGGCGCCGGGCCGGGGGCCGCCGCGGAGCGCGCGTTCGCCGGTGCCGGGCCGGGCCAGCCAGGCACCGGCGCGCTCTATCGATCCGCCTCCCCGCCCTCGCCGACCGCCACGGCCTATCTCGGGGGCGGTGGCGGGCGCGGGCGGCGACGGGCCGCCGCATCGCCACGCTCCCGAGGGCTCATCCCGGTCGTCGTCGGTGGCATGGCCGTCCTGGTCCTGCTGCTCGGGATCCTCGCGTTCCGTTCCCTGTCCGGCGGAGGGACCGAGGTCCCGCTGCTGACGAACCTGAGCAGATCCGACGCCGAGAAAATGCTGCGCGACGCCGGCTTCCAGTTCACCTACCTCGACCCGGTCGCCAGCGCCACGGTACCGGTCGGCCACGTCGCCCAGCAGGATCCCCGGGACGGATCGAAGGTCGACAAGGGCGCGCTCATCACCCTGCGGCTGAGCTCCGGCCCCGCGACGGTGCGCGTGCCGGACCTGGCGAACCTCACCGAGACCCAGGCCAAGGCCCGGCTGGCCGAAGTGGACCTGACCCTCGGCGGCCTGAGCCCACAGTCCAGTGACACGGTGCCGGCGGGCCATGTGATCGGTACGAACCCCGGGGCCGGCACCGCGCTCAAGCCGAAGGACCAGGTCGTCGTGATCACTTCGACGGGCCCCGCGACGAAGCCGGTGCCGGCCGACATCATCGGCAAGTCGTTCGAGGAGGCCAAGGCCGAGCTCGTCGGCCTGAACATCGGCCTCGTGGTGCAGCGCACCGACGCCGTGAACGACGCCGTGCAGCCCGGTGAGGTCTTCGGGGTCTCTCCCGACGTGGGGCAGCCGATCTCACCCGGCG
>NZ_MRUJ01000385.1:0-1898 GCF_002099325.1 Frankia sp. KB5
GGCTGCCACCGGTATGGATCACGATCGCGGTCAGGACGTTCAGCGCCTTCCTGAGCACGTTCTCGGAATGGCCGCCACACGCCCGCGCGGCGTCGGCCGCGCAGGCGAACAACTCCGGGCTCACCAGGTCGCGGACGACCGCGAACGTCGTCGTCGGCCCGTAGGTGGTCAGGAACGGGTAGCTCGGCCGGACGAGCCTCATCCGCAGCAGACAGGCCAGCCCTCGGGTCAGCACCACGCGATGGCGTTCGCCGCAGGGCCTGTCGGGCTCGGGAATGGCGGCTGACCAGGTCGCCCACCTGGGACCGAGCATCGCCTCGGCATGCTCCCACCGGTCCTGCCAGCCGCCGGGCACCCGGCCCAGCCAGTCCAGCAGCAGCTCGACACCGGCAACCGACCGCTGCGCCTGCTGCCGCTTCGCGTTCCACCACGACAAGGTCGGCACAGCCGCGAGCACGTCGTCCAACGACGCCRTATCCCACGGGCCGACCGGCCGCGCGGCCGGCTCCCAGCCCGACGCCCCTGGGCCRATGGCCTGCTTGGTGGCTGGGGCCGCGACCGCGGTAGGCATCACCTCGGGTTCCCGAACAGGACCGCGAGGTCAGCGGGGTCGTAGCCGAGGGCCGCCGGCGCTGGGGGCGCGGGGCGAGGTCTTTCCCGCGCAGCCAAATGCTCCCGGACCCGAGCGAAGACCTCCTCGTCGTCCTGCTCCAGGTAGAGCTGGGTCGTCGACAGGTGGGCGTGGCCGAGGATCGTCTGCGCGTCGCGCAGCGACAGCCGGCCGTCGCGCACCATCCGAATCGCACAGGTGTGCCTCAAATCGTGCATCGTCCAGTTCGCGCCCAACCGGCGGTTCGCCCGACGGAAGACCGCCCGCAGCGCCTCGTAGTTCAACGGCTCGTGGACCCCGCCGCGCCGATAGACCGTCCGCCAGACCGGATCACCCGCGCCCAGCACACCGCCGCCGACGTCGGCCAGGTAGAGACRCAGCCAGACGAACGCCTCCGGGCTCGCCGGCAGCCACTGCTCGGCCCGCGTCCCCTTGCGGACCACCCGCACCAGCTGGCCACCCCAGTCCAGGTCCGCGCCGCGCATGCCGAGCAGCTCGGCCGCGCGGGCACCGGTGGACACGCCCAGCGCCAGGATCGCCCGGTCCCGGTTACGGCCCATCGCCGCAAACAGCGCGTCCCACCGCTCGTCCRGCATCGCCCTCGGCTTCCGCTTCGGCAGCCGAGGGTTATAACGCAGCCGCCCCTCCGGACGGAATGCCTCCAGCGGGTTGTGGTGCGCGTGCGCCCGGCCCCGGCCCGCCCGAGCAAGCACAACCGGATTCACCAGCGGCCCCTCACCACGCTCCAGCCAGAACTCATAGAAGGTCCGCAGCACGGCGTTGCTGTGCCGCACCGTCGCCGGCCCGTAGCCGTCCCCGAGGTGGCGCTTACGGGTCACCGGGTTGACCTGCCCCACGGTCGCCCGCGACCCGACCCGCGCCGCCGCGACCGGCTTGGTCGCCTGCCCGAGCCACAGCACGAAGTCCCGGACCTCCGCCGGACTCACCCGGTCCCAGGCCACTCCAACCGCGACCAGAAACCGCCACCACCGCAGCAACGCCAGCGCATAGCTGCGCACCGAGTTCGCCGACCGGCCCTGCGCGACGAAGTCCCGTAGGAAGACCTCGACCGGCTCGACCGGCTCACCGAGGCCGTCGACCAGCCTCCACGGCACCACGCCGTCGGACGCGACCACGCTTCCCCACAGCGGAAGCCGGATCGCCTCGATCACCCGATGATCGCTGTCCTCAAACACCCAGCACCCTCCAAGATCAGAGAGATGCAGACTGTTCCGACCTGTCCGACCCTGCCCTACGACACGCCGTTCGACCTCAGGAAAGTCCGGTC
>NZ_MRUJ01000386.1:0-1824 GCF_002099325.1 Frankia sp. KB5
CCCAGAACCTGGACGCCTCGGAAGTGGTCGTGCTGCCCGTGAGCATCGAGATCCGTGACACGACGTGCCGCCCCGCGAGCGGAACAACATAACTCCGCCGGCTTATGCCACCCGCGGTCCCATCGTCCAACCGACGATCTCAAACACCTTCTTATGGCGCGCTCGTCGTTATGCGGTGCCGTCGCGGATGGCTCCTTGTCGATGGCTATGTAGGAGAGTGGGGCCCGTAGCAGCCCCAGCGCGGCGATCCGCAGCCCGCGCGAGACGATGGACTCGCGGAACGCCGCAAGCAGCAGTTCAAGATCTGTCAGGGCCTCCTCGCCCGCGATGCCGGTCCGTCTCGAAGTCGTAGTGCCGCATGTCCGGGGCAGGGCCCTGGAGTGTCCAGCCCCCGTCGACGTGGAGGATCTCCCCGGTGACGAACGACGAGGCGTCCGACGCCAGGAACACCAGCGGGCCGATGTAGTCCTCGGGCGTCGCCATGCGGCCCAGCGGAATGACGGCGCTCCAGCTTCGATCGAAGTCGGGGTTGTCCTGCCAGTTGCGCTCCATACGCGTGGCCGTGGGCGCGATGGCGTTGACGCGCACACGCGGCGCGAGCCTCAGGGCGAGGTGGCGTGTCATCGCCTCCAGGCTGCCCTTTGATGCGGTGTAGACGGCGTGGTATCGGAGCATCAGGGTGTCGGCACAGGTTGAGATGTTGATGATCGATCCACCCCGCTCCCCCATTGCGGCCACCGCGGTTATGGTCGTCAGGAAGGCGCCCCGAAGGTTGGTGCTGATGGCGTCGCCCCAGTCCTCGAGAGTCGTCGCTTGTGCCGGGCCAAGACGGACATGCGCGACGTTGTTGACGAGCACATCGATGCTGCCAAGCTCGCAATGGGCCGTGTCGATCAACCGCTGCGCGTCCTCGGGGACGCCTACGTCAGCGCCGACCGCCACGGCGATGCCGCCTGCCTCCTGTATACGCCGGCACGTCTGCTCGGCGCCCGCGCGGTCGTTCTTGTAGTTGACGACCACGTTTGCGCCGGCCTGACCGAGGCCGGTCGCCAACGCACGGCCAATCCCCTTGCTGGAACTGGTGACGACGGCCACCTTGCCGTCGAGCGCACCTGCGGAGGTCATGCGTCTCCTCGGGGAGCGGACTGAGGGCTTGGGGAGCGCTGGGGCGTGGCGGACAAAGAGGGACCTCCCGAGTCGAGCAGGTGTGGCGGTGGCCACCGAGGGTTCCGTAAACGCCTACCGCCAGCTTGAGTGTAAGCCCTTGCAGAAGGCGGTGGAACTTGACGTAGGCTCCGGGCACGGTGATCCCGGTCGCCAGGCGGGCTGACCGGGTGGCGGGTCCCGGCGGCGGGTCCCGGTGGCTACGCCGGGGACTGATGGCGAGTCAGGGATGGGCGGCCAGCGACCCCGCGCGATCGTGTTGTGGGTGTAGCCGGTCTGTCTGCCGCGCCCACGCGCTCGAACCGGGCCGCCTGAGGGTTGACAGAGGGTGTCTCACTCGGAGTCCTCCTCATGCCAGGTGCGGCCGTCGCGTTCGATCAGCTCGGCCGCGCCGGCCGCGGCGCGCGACAATGCGCCCACAGGCACGCCGCACTCCAGACCACGAGGACATAAGACATCTCCGTGATCTACAAGCGGCGTGCCTGCTTTCGTGTCCGCGACACGTGGTCCAGCCGTGCCCGCGGTCCCCCATACCGCTCTACCAGGACCGATCACCCGAAACCGACAGAGCTGGCTAAACCGACCGAATCGCATCCTTGCAAGAGCCCCAGGGTGACCCGCAAAGTCTGTTTGTGCAGGTAGACGGTGTGAGACGGGGTG
>NZ_MRUJ01000387.1:0-1691 GCF_002099325.1 Frankia sp. KB5
CCGTCGCCTACACGCCCAGAACACCGCCATGCGCGCCCATCGGCGCTCACGGCCGACATGCGAGTACCACTTGCCATGTGTCACCAAGGGGTGGTACCGATCGTATCGGCGTAGATTCGGGCGTCTCACCAGCATCTTTAGGTAGCCGGGCCCGGCCTTTGGTCCGTACCCGAGTTGCACACGTCGCGCGGCTCGGACGCAGTGCGCCGGCCACCGCACTGCCAGAGCCTCGTCGACGAGGCGGAACAGCACCGGCGCGTGGCGCGGCAGCGCGGCGGTCACCGCTCGGGCGACCTTCTCGAGCGGACGGGCATGACCCCACAGCAACGCCCGCAGGAACGTCCCGACGCGTYGGCAGGGACGGCGCATCCGTCCCGACGACGCGCTACCGCCCCGTCCGAGCGGRCTACGCTGGCACCATGACAACCGCGCCGCATGTGGCCGATGTGCACCGGATGGTGGATCGGCTTGCGCCTACCCAGGTGGAGGCGCTCTATGTGATCTTGGGTGGCATGYTCGGCCCGCGTCCGGCCACGGAGTCAGCACGGCAGGTTGACGACAGCGCAGCCACACCGGGGCGCCGCTTGTCGTTCATCGGGATCATGGATGGTGAACGCGATCTGGCTGAACGTTCATCTCGAATCCTTCACGAGGAGCTAGGCGAGCCAGACCGGTGATAGTTATCGACACCGGTGTACTCGTCGCTGCCATCAACAAGCGGGACAAGTTCCATGAATCGTGTGCCCACCTCCTCGTGGCGGCCGCCGAGCCCCTGGTAGTTCCCGCGATGGTCATCACCGAGGTTTGTTACCTGCTTGCGCGCCGGGGGCACGGAACGCCGCAACTGGCCGCCACGTTCTTGGAGTCACTGGCGGCCGGAGAGCTTGACGTGGAGGCGCCGACAGCCGCGGACCTCGACCGCGCTGCCCAACTGGTGCGGCGCTATGCCGATCTTCCGCTCGACGCAGTCGACGCCGCGGTAGTCGCTACAGCGGAACGCCTGGGCACACCCAAGGTCGCGACGGTCGACCGCAAGGACTTCCAGATCGTCGTTCCCAGCCACTGCGGCGCCTTTGAGCTTCTGCCTACGACCCTCGGCTGACTTCCACGCACCAGGACGAAGCGATCTCCACTGGCACGCATAAGAGCGCTAGGACCGGATGCCGGACGCCATGTGCAGCCCAGGGGTGGTACCAATCGGGTTGGYGTATATCCAGGTCTCTGACCAGCATGTTTTGGTGATCAGGCTGCTCCCGTGTCCGTCCCCACGTTGCACACACCCAAGGCTCGGACGCAGTGCGCCGGCCACCGTACGGAGACACTGCCGCCCCCGACGAGGCCGGCCGGGGCCGGCGGCACGGGAGAGCGACCTCCGGCCGCGGCTCGTCGGTCAGCCCTTCCAACCGGTCGACGGCGAACCGGTTCCRCCACTTCRCCATCGTCCCCACCGACGCCCCGACCTGCCCGTTCGTCCCGCTCTCCGCGCACGCCAGCACGATCCGCGACCGCGACGCCTGCGCCGTCTTCGGACGCCCGGACCCAGCCAGTCAGCGCCTCCAGCTCCTCGTCGGTCAGCACGATCTCCACAGCACGCGGCCCAGACATAACCGCAGTATACGATCTACACGTGAACTAAGGATTCAGGACACTACTGTAGCTATCATCAAACGATGACCGACAGCGAGTCAGAA
>NZ_MRUJ01000388.1:0-1681 GCF_002099325.1 Frankia sp. KB5
ACCGGGTCCGCTCCGGCACCGACCCGTCGGGACCATCCCCGTAGACGGTGACCCGGACCAGGTCGGGCGGGGTGCCCCCCACCGGGGAGGACGCGAGCCCATCCCTTCCCGGGGAATGGGCCTTCCCCGGGAAGGGATGGGGGCCGTCCACGACGAACCGACGTGGACGGCCAGCGAGGCCCGTTCCGTCGGCCTTCGCCGCCGCCTCCTTCGCCGCCCACAGCCGGGTGAACCACACGGCCCGCCGGTGAGGATCGGTGCCGGCGACCCGGTCGAGCAGGCGCAGTTCGGTGGGCGCCAGGGCCGCCTTCTCGACCCCGGCGGCGCGGGACACGATCCGCTCAAGATCGATGCCAACCTCCCCGTCCGCGGCGACCAAGGCCACGGCGAGCTCCGGCTTGTGGGCGAGCGACACCCCCGGGGGGTCGAACGCTGGGACACCCGGCCGCGCCGGCAGGGAGGTGATGACCGGGGCACCCACGTCGTCGTTACGGATCCCGACCTCGATCCCCCAGACGGGCCCCGCTCCCCGTTCCCACAGCCATCGCCGGACTGCGTCCTGGGCGGCGATCCGTCCCAACAGCCGGCCGCGTGCCGCCCTGGGGTTGAGCGCGGCGAGCCGGGCACGCTCGGCGGCATCGGCGTAGTGGCGCACGATCAGTTCCCGCGAGGCCGCGTCGGGCCAGCGGTCCACGGCGACCACCCAGCCCTCACCGGAGGGCTGGGCCACCGTGTTCAACTCCGGCGCACGCACCATCGCCCAGAGCACGTCGTCGTTGGCGAACCGGCGGTCGGTCCACCCGGTGATGACCGCCCAGACACGTCCGTCGGCCCGCCGCACCTCCATGTCCGCGGTCACCGTGCGCTCGGCCACCTGCCGGATCCGTACGACGCAGTCCACCAGGTCGCCCTCCACCGGTGCCGGGCCGTGGAACTGCACGTCGGCCAGGGACTGCGGGAGCAGGAGGGAGTCGTCGGACAGATGCTCCATCGCCCAGTAGCCGAAGAGCTGGCCCACGTTGTCGAGCAGGGCGCCGGACGCCGACGGCACCCGCAGACGCCCCCGGATACCGGTCGGGGCGATCGCCTCGATCCGATGGATGCCCTGGTAGCYGGGACCGTGGAAGAGGAACCGGGCCCCGTAGAGATCCCTGCCACGATGCCGCGGGGGCCGCTCGACGGGCAGCGTCGGGCCCGTCCGGCCCACGGACAGATCGGCGGTGATCGCGGTTGACTCGGGCGGCGGCAGGTGGTCCGCCGCGAACAGCACCGTGCCGCGGGCGTAGCCGTCCACGGTCACCCGCACCGCGTCCGGCCCCGCGGGGGCGAGCGCAATGGACACCTCCACCGCCGGCTCGATCGCGAGCCAGCGCAACGCCCGGACGTCTCGGACACCGACCGGCACCCGGCCCGGCAGCAGCGCGGCGGCCTCGCCGATCATGAGCTCGAGGACCTCGGTCATCGGCACGACCGGGAACAGATCGGATATGTCCGCCCAGCCCGGCGGCTGACGGTAGAAGCAGTGGTCGACGATGTGCGGCATCGACGCCAGCGACAGCCGTCGCCGGAACATCCGCGGCCCGGGTTCGGGACTGTCACGGGGCACGGGTACCCAGCCCACCGCGGACGTCCGATCGGCGCCCGTGCCCCGACCGGCCGCCCCGCCGTCGGCCGCGCTCGC
>NZ_MRUJ01000389.1:0-1552 GCF_002099325.1 Frankia sp. KB5
ACACCTACAGTCCCGGGCAGCTTCAGGATGTTCCTGGCTGGTGTAGCCAGCGGGGCGGGTGGTGCGGGAGGCGGTGTAGCGGGCGCGGTGTTRCTGGTTGGTGACGTTGGTCAGGCCGAAGGCGGTGCGGTAGATGAGTTGACGCTCGTTCCGACCACGGCCGGCCCAGCGGCCCCGCCGCCGGGCGCAAGGCGCGCCGCCATCTCCATGTTCGGTTTCATCCTTTCTGATCGGGTCTGCAAGCCAGCGACAGACCCCCGCCTTTCAGGATCTGCATTAGTCGGGCAGCTGCGTGGGTGAGGGGGATGACTTCCTGCTCGATCCGGCGGAATGGGGTGGGGCCCGCAGTCGCGATGGTGTTGTACGCGGTGGCCTCGGCTTCGGTCAGGTGTGGCAGGGTCGTCGGTGATGGCTGGATGGGACGACCCGCCTTGTCGTGGTTAATACCGTGCTGAGCGTAGTGGTGCAGGTCTGTGGCGCCCATGAGGATGGAGGTGACGTGCTTCGCTGGTGCGCCGTCTGGTGCGGGCTCGGCTAGCGCAGCGCGAAACTGGTCGAGGATCGTGTACCCGTCCGCGTCGATGTCGCCCCAGTAGACGATGTGGTCCGCGGTGCGGATCCAGGGAACGTTTGCTAGCAGGGTGGCTGCGGCTTTGCCGCCGCCCTCGACCACTATTGTGTCCCTGACTGGCGGGAACCAGAGGCGGGAGTCGCGGTTCTCGACGACGAGGACCACGCGTGGCTGGTAGGCGATGTCATGTACGTCACCGGTGGTCCAGGCGTCGTGCCTGCGGCGGCCCGATGCGGCGTGGTCGGGATCGACATATGTCAGGTGCATGACGGTCAGCCGGGGTCTGACTTCGTGTCGGACATCGCGGCCCGCGACATCGCGCAGCAGCGCGCCGTGGGTGTCAAGCCATTTGGTGTGCATACCGGGGACCGGGAGTTGCCGCAGAGTCCAGTTGCCAGCGTTGGGGTGCTGGTGTAGCCAGGTCACGGCACTGAGTAGTACCTCCACGTCGATGGCCTGGAGGCGGTAGACGGCCCGAAGGGTGGCAGGGGTGATGATCGCGTTGGCGGACCGTAGCGCCGATGCGAGCACGCGGGCACGGTTGATGTCCACGGTCGGTGGTGCAATGCCGGTTCGGGTGTCGGCGATGGTACGTATTCGGAAATCCCGTTGGGGCATGATCGTGGGCGGCGTGACCGTGGGGCACTCCGCTGGGGTCTCGGGGGTCGGGGTCAGCCGGGAGGCTGTTRCCAGGTGGTGAGGTCCTCGGKGYTGGCGGCCCAGGGCAGGAACCGGTCGAGGTCGGCGCCGGTCGGCGGCTTGCCGCCGGCCCGGCCRCAKGCGTCGAGGTAGTTCTCCAGGTAGGTCAGCAGGTTCAGGTTGTGCATCGCGGCGGTCGCGGTGACCGTGAAGATCGTGGCGGCGTGGCGGGCGGTGTCCTCGGTGCGGGAGCCGCCGGCGTTGCGCCGGGTCACGACCGGGCCCCTGATCGCCCTTTCCGCCGGGTTGTTGTCCATGCCGATCATGGGGTAGTCGCGGTGG
>NZ_MRUJ01000390.1:0-1654 GCF_002099325.1 Frankia sp. KB5
GCGGTGGCCACGTTGTGGGGGGCAAGGCACGGTCCAGGGGACCGTGGACCGTGCTCAGGTCCTGCGCATTCACCGGCCGACGTGTCGGACCCGGGTGGGATGGTGGCTTTCGTCGCCGATGACGGTGGTGTAGTCTGTGAACCGAGTACACAGCAATCAAGTACACAGCAATCAAGTATGCGGCGATCAAGTATGTGGCAATCGAGGGCACAGCATTCGTGGCGGGTCGTCGAGGCCCGGTGGATGCCGAGGGGGGAGACGCGCCGTGGTGGAGCCGGAGGCCGAGGGTGGGCTGTTCCCCGTGCCGCGGGGGATCCCAGGGCGGCAGAGGGTCCAGGGGCGCACCACCGAGGCCACGAAGGCATCCCGGTCCGGCTCCGGCATCCACACGGCCGCCTGGTCGAGATACCAGGCGATAATCCACAGCCGGTGCCAGTCGAGCGCCCACACCTCGGCGGGTAGGCCCCCGCGGGGACGGGACGTCTCCGCCGCGCCGCCAGCCCTGATGTAGGCCCAGATCATCCACCGAAGACTCGCCGGGTCCGCCCATCGAGTTGTCCGGAGGGGATTGTCGCCTTCAGGCGACAGGGGAATCCGGTACGGACCGCAAGTGACTAGACATGCCACGCTGGTATAGTCGGTGGCATGGGACGGCAGGTGACGGCGGGCGCGGGCGGGGTCTACGACCTCGGCTACCACGTCGTGTGGTGCCCCAAGTATCGCCGTCCCGTGCTCACCGGCGGGGTGCGCGAGCGGCTTGACGCGCTGCTGCGCGAGAAGTGCGCCGAGCATGACTGGCTGATCGTCGCGCTGGAGATCGAGCCCGACCACGTGCACCTGTTCGTCAAGGCTCACCCGAAGCACTCCCCGTCGTACGTTGCGAACCAGTTGAAGGGCTTCACGTCCCACGTGCTACGCGGCGAGTTCGCGCACCTGCGCTCCCGGCTGCCCACGCTCTGGTCCCGGTCGTACTTCGTGGCGACCGTCGGCGCGGTGTCAGCCGGGACGGTGACCCGGTACATCGAGACGCAGAACGAACGCCCGTGGCGCAAGGCGGCGGCGCGGTGAGGCGGACGTACAAGTTCCTGCTGCGCCCGACGGCGCATCAGGTCGCGTCGTTGACCGTGATGCTGAACGACCACCGCGCGCTCTACAACGCGGCGTTGCGGGAGCGTCGGGGCGCCTACGCGCACCCGTCGAAGACCAGGGTCGAGTACGGGGACCAAGTCGGCCCAGCTGAAGGACATCCGGGCGTACGACCCACCTCAGGCCCGATGGTCGTTCTCCTCCCAGTAGGCCACCCTGCGACGCCTCAACCTGTCGTTCGCCGCGTTCTTCCGCCATGTGAAGGCTGGCGAGACGCCCGGCTACCCGCGCTTCAAGGGCGCCGGGCACTTCGACACCGTGACGTGGCCTGTCGACAACGACGGCTGCCGTTGGGACTCCCAGCCTGACAACCCGGCCCGGACGTTTGTGCGGTTCCAGGGTGTCGGGCACGTGAAGGTCCACCAGCGCCGGCCGGTACAGGGCGCAGTCAAGATCCTGTCCGTCAAACGCGAGGGTGCCAACTGTCGCTCGTCCAGTAGTCATTGGCGCTCTATAGTGAGCTATGATGGTCATGTGAACCTCAAGGAGTGGGCCGAGTCGCAGGGTG
>NZ_MRUJ01000391.1:0-1497 GCF_002099325.1 Frankia sp. KB5
CAGCCACGCCCACGAACCGCCACCTACAGCAAGATCCCTAAACCAGGTGAATGCTTACGACTTGGCGGCCCGACCCTCGACGCGGTTCTCGGCGCATCACGACGCCCACGAGAGCCCCGAACAGCTCAGCGACGAAGACCGGGCACGGCTCTCCGTGGGCGGAAGTCCCCGCCGGGCGAAGTCAGGGTAAGTTCAGGGGATCAGCATCGCCTTGCGGGCGCGGACGACGGCTTCGTAGCGTGTGCCCGCGTCCAGTTTCCGCATGGCGGATTGCAGGTATGCCTTGACCGTTTCGCGGGAGAGCGAAAGCCGGTTTGCGACCTCGGCATTGGTGCAGCCAAGCGCGACCTGGGCGAGGACATCGGTCTCACGGGTGGACAGGCGTATCTTGGAATTTTTTCCCGGCCCGCTCTCGCCGACGGCGACGAGACGTTGTGCGGCCGCGTAGATCCTGCGCTGGAGCGCCGAATCGGACATGGCTCCCGCGATGGCCCTCAGTTCGGAGTGCACCGAACGAAGTTCCTCAAGCGTGGCGGCGTGCGCGGGCTCGAGCTGTCTGACGGCCGCGAGCGACTCGGCCATCGCCAACCGATGATCGACTTCGTCGCGGATGGTGAGCTCGTGGACGAGCCGCCGGCCCGCGGCAACGATCTCGTCCCGTATCCGGTCGCCCAACGCGGCGGGCTGGCGCACCGCGCCGTAGAGGACGGCACGGCAACGGCCACCAGCGTGAACGGGAACCGCGAGTAACGAGGCGAGACCTTCGCGGAGGACGGGCCGGTCGTAGTCATGCGTGATGCTCCGCGCGCTGGCGTAGTCGGTCACCCCGACCGGGCGGCCCTGCAGGATCACCCGGCCGCCCAGTCCCGTGCCGGGACAGACCTCCAGATTGTGCAGGCCGGTGGTGCGAGTGCCCAGGAACTCCGTCAGGCGCAAGCGGTTGCCACCCACCTCACCGGCGAATGCCACCGGGACTCCGCCCTGCCGGATGATGGTGCGCAGCTCGGCCCGCAAGGCCGCGCGGTCGTCTGGACGAAGTAATCGGGTGTCACTCATCGCGTCCGTCCTCATTGCGCACACCGCCATGTTGTGCACGTCACAGTAACCCGGCCGAGGCAAGCCGTCGACCGGCCATCCCCGTGACCATCACGCGACCATCACGCGGCTACCTCCGCTACCACCCCGTGGCCATCCCCGCCTGCTACCAACTTTCGGGGGTGGCCGGCGGGGGCGGCTCGGCACGACTCTGTGCGGTGTTGGAAGGAGTTTGCCGATGACGTCGACTGCCGCGACCGAGACCTACCGCACTGCCCGCGATCTTCTGATCAACTTGCGCACGGACTACGGCAAGGCGCTGGAGGAGTTCCGCTGGCCACGGTTCGAAGGCCAGTTCAACTGGGCCATCGACTGGTTTGACCCAATCGCCCGGAACAACGACCGGGTGGCGCTGTGGATCGTGGAAGAGGATGGTTCGGAACGTCGGTGCACCTATGACGA
>NZ_MRUJ01000392.1:0-1690 GCF_002099325.1 Frankia sp. KB5
CGTCTTCGACCGGGTCGTCACCGCTGTGACGCTGCCCGCCGCTCTGCCGTTCGCACCCGTCACCGCCGCGCTCCGGACCGATCCCCTGCCGGCGCTGGCCTCTCTCGATGTGCTGACGCGCGAGCTACGCCGCCGCGGCACCGATGCGGCGCTGAACGCCACCCTCAACGCGCTCGCCGGCACCACCACCGCCGGCACCGCGGCCGACGGCGCGGACCTCACCGCAACAGCCACACCCCGCTGATCTCGCCAACCCTGTTCGCGCTCCCGTTCACAACCCGAGGTGAATCTGCATGGCTACGATTCTCCGCCCGTCACCGGACAACCGGTCACTACCCGAACCTGGCCCCAGTGGTGCCCCTGCCCACGGGGCATGGTCGCTGACGCCCACACCGATCCAGTGATCACCGGCGAAGGGCAGGTCGGCCGTCGCGTAGGCGAACAAGCGCCTTACCAGGCGAGCGTCGCGTTCGAGCAGCTTCGTCGCACCGCCGTCCACCACCTGGAGGTTCACGTCCACCGCGATGGCGTATGCGCGGGCTGCGGAGCTGCCTGGCCGTGCGGCACGGCGGTACTCGCCGAGCACAACCTCGCGCTCGTCCACGAGACGACCCCCGCCCGATCCCCGTCTACGCCCCCGCTACGCGAGGGCTCAACCAGGCCCGTAACCCTCCGCCGGGAGAACCCCGTGACCACCACCGCTGCCGCCCCATCCGCCCCCGTCGAACCGCCCGACCAGCCGCTGCCGCACCGCATCTGGCACTACCCCGCCGGCCCGCAGTCCGCCTCCGATGCCCGCCACCACGTGACAACCCAGCTCCACCGCTGGGGCCTCGACAGCCTGACCGACACGGCCGCCCTCGTGACCTCCGAGCTGGTCACCAACGCGCTCACCGCCAGCCAGCGCGCACGCCACAGCGGGGACGACGACCTGACCTCCCTCATCGCGATGCGCCTGGCCTACAGCCCCCAGGACCGCCCACCTCGCCGCCGCCCGCCACCACGTGACAACCCAGCTCCACCGCTGGGGCCTCGACAGCCTGACCGACACGGCCGCCCTCGTGACCTCCGAGCTGGTCACCAACGCGCTCACCGCCAGCCAGCGCGCACGCCACAGCGGGGACGACGACCTGACCTCCCTCATCGCGATGCGCCTGGCCTACAGCCCCCAGGACCTGATCGTCGAGGTGTGGGACGGCGCCGCAGCGGGCCGCCCGACCCTGCGCGCCGCCAACCCGGATGCCGAGGACGGCCGCGGCCTGCACCTGGTCACCGCCCTGAGCGGACACAGCGGCCATTACCAGGCCCAGATCCGCACCGTCGCCGGCTACCGGCCGAAAGGCAAGGTGACCTGGGCGAGCCTGCCTCACACAACCCCATCCACCCAGATGCCGCGGGACACCGCCGCCGGGGATCTACCGCGGCGCGCCACATCCCCCGGCCCCACCCAGACGACACAGGACCCGATCGTGTTCGACCTGACGCTGCTGCAACGAGTACGCGACGGCCTGCGCAACCTGGACGACGGGACCCACCTCCGCGCCAGCAGCCACCCCCACCGTCCCGGAGCAGGTGGCACAGCATGACTCGCCCCGCCGACCGTTCCTGCCCACCGTGGTGCGCGCAGCCCGCCGGCCACCTGGTCGCCGAACCCGCCGGCCCCGGCGATTACCACATCTCCGATTTCGCG
>NZ_MRUJ01000393.1:0-1478 GCF_002099325.1 Frankia sp. KB5
GAGGTAGCTGCCGATGAGTGGACGACCCGGTCCGATCTTTTTGTGACCACTCCCGCACGCACATTGCGCGATCTAACCTACAGCGGGCGGTTCGACCTCGCCGAACTCGGCCGCGTCGCCCACGCCTTTCTGCGCACCCACCTAGCGAACGAGACCGAGTTGGCTCGAGGTCTGGAAGTAACCGCCAGGACATCGCCCTACAGCGGTGAAACCGCGGGTTCGTTGGAGTCGATTCTGCGTGCGGCGGACGAGGACAGCGTAGACTTCCCCGCCCACCCGCAGCGCTAGTCAAGCCCATGGCCGACACAGACAGCCATAATCCCGACTCCCACATCGGGCCGGAGTTCCGTGAGGCGTTCCCCTCATGGTCGGAGTTCCGTTCCTACGTCACCGATCGGGCTCGCGCAGCGGAGTTCAATGCCGACCGCGCACTTCACCAGATCTTGACCGGGGACTTCGCAGCGCGCCTCATGAACCGAACCCCGCACGACTGGATCATCTTCGGTTCGCTGGCGCTTCCTTCCCGGCCCGCCACAGACTTCTCGTGGCCTGCCGACTTTCTTCCCGCTCAGCCGAACGAAATCCATCCCGCGTATGTGATGGCCCGATCCGCGTTCGATCTGGACCTGTGCGCTCTCGACATCACGGAATCCTACGGCGTTCATGTCAAGCAGGCTGTGGATGCGGTCACGGTGAACGCGGGCGACACCGCCCGAGCTGAGCGTGGGCTGGGCCTTGGAGGACTGGTCCGCTACAGCGCCGATGTCAGGGTCTACGACAGCGGGAAAATCATGGGAGTGATCGTCGCCCAGCCGATCGACCCGAGATACGGGCCCGGCCAGGCACGTCCCGTCGACGACCCAATCGGACTTGAGATCGACATCAAGCCGCCCGACCGGGTTCCTCTGTTCGGCCCGGCCCACCACGCCGAACGGTCCATCGTTGGCATCGCCGTGCCCGGCCTGGCGCCCGTTACCCCCATGATGTACCCCACGGCCAGCCAGCTCGCAGACAAGATCTCCATGCTGAGCGGGCCAGCCCCCGGTTCGTCCCGCCAGGTCGCACCTGGCCCTCGCCACCGCTACAAGGACCTCTTCGACATCCACTACATGATCCGTACCTGTTCCGTGGAGGCCCGTCACATGCGGGAGGCGCTTGAGGTCAACAACCAGGTCCGCTTCGGCCGCGATGGCCTGCCCCATCCCTACCACGTCTACGGAGCCGGCCGCAGACCCGGTGAACTCGACGTTCCCTGGCGGTCGGCGGTGAACACGTTCAAGGCCGACCAGCCACAGCTCGCGCGCTACCCCGACTTCGACGCGATGGAACGCGCCGCGGCAGGCTTCGTGGCAGAGCTGACCACAGCGTCTCCGACCAGCACCTGGGCACCAGGACGCGGCTGGTCCCCTCCCCGCTCGGATCTCCACGCGCTGGCATTCCCCCGGCCACCATCTCTCAGACCCGGTCCACGGACCCCG
>NZ_MRUJ01000394.1:0-1412 GCF_002099325.1 Frankia sp. KB5
GTGGCTATGCCAGAGACCGATGGCAGGCATACACAACACGCATAGACATCGTCACCTGGAGTCCTAGTGGGTGTCGCTGCAAGTTCGTCGGTTATGCGGCGAGGTTGAGGCGGCTGGCGGTCTTCAGCAGGTCCGCACGGGTGTACTTCCAGTCGAACCGGGTCGCGGTCTGGTTGTAGAGCGTTTGGAAGCCCATGACGCGGGCGGCGAGCGCGTCGAGGTCGGCGAAGTCGGCGAGGTCGCCACGCTCGATCGCCTTGCGCTGCAGGATCGAGAAGTACACCTCTACCTGGTTGAGCCAGGACGCGTGGACCGGCAGGTGGACCAGCGTCGCGGTCGGGTGGGCTGCGCGCATCCGGTCGATGGAGGCTTGGCCCCGGTGGRACGAGCCGTTGTCGACGATCCAGAACACCCGCCGCGCCGAGGCGTACGGCTCGCTGTTCATGACCTGGGCGGCGAGCCGGCCGAAAGGGACGATCCCGGTGGTGTCCTCGATCCGGCCGATGACCTGGGCGCGCTGGACGTCGTAGGCGGCGAAGTAGGCCACCGTCCCGCCGCGTTCGTACTCGAACTCCACCCGCGGACCGTGGCCGGCCCGAGCGGCGCCGGTCAGCCAACCCCGCCAGGCCCTCGCGGGCGAACCGGCCCCGCCACTTGCTGACGGTGTCCTCGCAGACATCAAGCTGAGCGGCGATCGCCGCGTTGCCCGCTCCACCGGCCGCCGCGAGCACGATCCTCGCGCGCAGCCAGGCACGGCGGAGCACGGTCGCCGACCGGACACGGCGGGCCAGCTCGGCGCGGACGTCGTCCGTCAGAATGATCGCGGTGGCACGGCGAGACACTCCCGATGTCCTAGCGGGCAGGTCACACCGGCCCACCGCCCCGGCCCCGCCCACAGGCAACCCGCCGACACCCCCGGCCACAATCAGGGCTGTGGCCGGTATCCCAGAATCGACGAAGATCTCCCTGCGGCAGCGGCTGGTCGAGCACGCCACCGGCAGGTGGCCCAGGATCACCGCGCTGTCCACCCGCTACCGCGGCCCGTTCGTCTACGTCACCGCGACCGATCCCGACGGCGACGCCCAGCCACTGTGCCGGCTGCGCTACGTCGGCTACGCCAACAACTGGGGCTTCGCCATCTGGCGAGCCAGCCACAACGACTACGCCGACTCCATACTGGCCGACGGATCCCCGACCGGCACCGCCGAAGCCGCCCTCGACCTTGCCGCCGGCCTCTACCTACCCRCCACCGCCGATAACCGACGAACTAACGGCGACGCCCACTATCTGGGGCTTCGGGAGATCCGCCTGCCCGCCACGATCTGGGATCAGATCCTCGCCGCGATTCGGTCCCGTGCGGTCACGGCCTCGACCGGTGACAGCGCGGGCTCAGATCTGCAAGGGCTGCGACG
>NZ_MRUJ01000005.1:0-7124 GCF_002099325.1 Frankia sp. KB5
AGTCATGTCTAGTGGGATCCGCGGACGGTTACAGCACCGACGAATCCACCGAATCGACCGCCATGGGCGCGGCGAAGACCGGAGACTCGACGGGGGATACAACCGGCGAGGGGGACGCGGGATGGGAACGACCGATCGCTACCCGCTGAGCTTCGTGATCTTCGCCGTGTTTTTCGCGGCAGCATGCGCCGCCGAGGGTATCGTCGCAGTCGCTTTAGGCTGGTCACCGGACCTCGTCTGTGAACCTGTGACCGTCACCATCCTTCTGATCCTCGTCGCGCTCCTGGCCGCCGAGCGGCACGGCGACACCGCCCGCGCCGACCGGGCCACGATCGGCGGCGTCCTAGCGCTGATCGGCGTCGTCGTGGCCGCAGCTCTCGGTCTGGGTATCGCCATACTCGCCCGCGACGGCGGCCCTTGGCAGGGATACCTGCTGATCTTCGCAGCCATTGCCGCGATCGTCGGATTCGGGGGACTCGGCCGCCGCATCCTGGCCCGCCCATCCGGTGACGGGTAGCGCCGCCACGCTGGTGCCCACACGGTGCCCACGCTGCGCGGCGAAACTTCAGTTCCCGGGCGACTTTAAGCGATCTTCCAGGTCCAAAAAACCGCTGCGGCACAAGAAAAACCGGCTACCGCCGATCCTCGCCGTTCGGCTCATTACAGGGTTCGATTCCCGCCACCTCCACAAGCCGGCCCGTCGTGGTTGCCGACCTTTGGTCAGCCTCCCGGCGGGCCGCGATGTTTTCCGGGAGGGACCCCCGGACCCCCGTGCGACCGGCATGGATCTGGTGGGCGGCTGTTCGGTGGTGTCCGGGTGGGCCAAGGCCGGGGCCTCCTGGGGCGAGCCTCCGGGAACCCCGCGGGCGCGATCTGTTGGCGGTTCGGCCGCTGGTGCCGGGTGTGCCTCATGCCGCGGCGTTGCTCGGTGAGGGTTCCGAGGTGCTCGGTTTCGATGACGAGGTCTCCCCGGACCACGATTTCGGCCCTCGTGTGCAGTTGTTCGTCCCGCCGGGCTTTGACACCGAGCCGGTCAACGTCACGCTGGAGAGGCTGCCGGCTCGGTTCGAGGGTTTCCCGGTCATCTATCCGGACAGCGACCGACATGACGGCCGGCCGCACCACCAGGTGGAGGTGACGACCACGCGAGCGTTCTTCGT
This sequence comes from Frankia sp. KB5, assembly GCF_002099325.1. Lineage (NCBI taxonomy): Bacteria > Bacillati > Actinomycetota > Actinomycetes > Frankiales > Frankiaceae > Frankia > Frankia sp. KB5. The sequence goes on from NZ_MRUJ01000005.1 coordinate 1,161, forward strand.
CGATCGACTCGGTGTCGACCCCGCCGACGGGATGGGTCTGGCGGACTGGCTGTTGGCGCCGACGCAGATCCTGGCGAGTCTCACGGGCGGCGTGGTTCTGCATGACCCGCTCGCTCTTCTTACCGCGCGGCGCCGGGCGCTGGCCTGGTATCCCGATGATGTCTGGCGCTATGTCCTGGCGGCCGGCTGGCTGCGGGTCAGCCAGGAGGAGCCGTTCGTCGGCCGCGCCGGCGGCCGGGACGACGATCTTGGCTCGCGCGTGCTTGCGGCCCGGGTGGCCCGTGACCTTGCCCGGATCGGGTTTCTGCTCGAATGCCGGTGGGCCCCGTACAACAAGTGGCTGATGACCGCGTTCGCGCAGCTGGCCCTCGGCGGCCAGGTCGGTCGGTACCTTCACCGTGCGCTGCGCGCGATGCGGTGGCGGGAGCGTGAGGCGGCGCTGTGTGCCGCGGCCAGTCACCTCGCCGACGTCACGAACCGGCTGGGTCTGGCTGAGCCTGTCGACCCTGCGCCGCGCCGCTTTCACACCCGGGACATCCAGATACTCGGCGCTGACCGCCTCACCCGTGCGTTGACCGATGCGATCAGCGATCCGCAGCTGCGAGCCCTCCTCACCGGTTTCGGACATCGACCTGACGGCCTACTCGGCCATCTCCCGGGCGCGTCGGGCCGCCTGGCGGCGTGGCTTATGACGGTCCACGCCGAATGAGCCGGCGGACGGACCGAAAGACGGGTAGCGTATCTCATCGGATACGTTTGGTGTCGTGATGGAGAGGACCGTAGCGGAGGGGGTCGCAGTGGAGGGGGCATGGCGGATTCGCTGACAGGCCGACTGATCGAATCCGCGCGGCTGGAGGCGGGCCTGTCCGGGGCTGAGCTCGCGCGGCGGGCGGGCACGTCACGGCCGACGTTGGCGGCCTATGAGCACGGGGTGAAGTCACCGACGTTGGAGACCGCGACGCGTCTGCTGGCGGCGGCGGGCTTCCGGCTCGACGCGGTGCCGGTGCCCTCGTTCGAGGTCGTGGTGGACGGGCGGGGGCGACCGTTCACCGTGCCGGATCGGCTGCCTCGGCTCCCGATACGGCAGGCGTTGGCACGGGTGCGCCTGCCTGTCCATCTGAACTGGTCCAACCCCGACCGGACCTACGACCTCGCCGACCGCCGACAGCGCCACAGGCTGTACGAGATCGTCCTGCGAGAGGGGACGGCGGATGACATCCTCGCCTACGTCGACGGGGCACTGCTCGCCRACGCCTGGCCGGAGCTCGTCCTTCCCGCCCCGATCCGGCGCGCCTGGGAACGGGCTGCCTTCAGATGATCACATCGTTGCAGCGGGCGGTTGCGCGGATCTTCTTCGGGCTGCCCGAGAGCGCGGGCTTCGCGGTCGCGGGCGGCGCCGCGCTCATCGTGCGTGATCTCGTCGACCGCGAAACCCGCGACGTCGATCTGTTCACCGCCCTCCCGCCCACGGCATCGATCCCCGACACGGCGGCGGCGTTCGAACGCGCAGCGGCTTCGCAGGGCTGGGCCGTTCGGCGGGTCCAGCTCACGGACAGCTTCGCCAGACTTGTCGTCGAGACAGATGGTGAGGTATTGATCGTGGATCTTGGCGTCGACAGCCCGCCGGACGAACCACCCACCCTCACCGAACTCGGCCCGACACTCAGCGCCCACGACCTGGCGGCCCGCAAGACCCTCGCTCTGTTCGGCCGAGCCGAGGCGCGTGATTTCACCGACGTGTACGACCTGGTGAACGTCTTCGCCAAGGAGGAGCTCGTCCACCTCGCCCAGGCCCAGGATGGCGGCTTCGACCTGCGGGTGTTCGCCGACATGATCGGAACCATCGGCCGGTTCACCGACGACGACCTGGGGCTGCCCGGCCCGGCCGCCGACCGGCTACGCCACTTCTTCTCCGCCTGGCGTCAGGAAATCACCGGCGGCTGAGTGACGACCGGTCCCCATCCGGATTCCAGCTCGACCGTGCCCATGATCGCGGTCACCAGACGGACCGCGGTGTCCGGACCCACCAGAGCCACGGAACACATGTTCGGCTCGGTGGATGATGTTGTCGATCGGAGACTCACTGGGCATCGTCCCTGGTCAGGAGCCGCTTGGCGACTGGGCGGACAGTGATTTCGGGACCCTGCACCAAGATTGAACGGTGGCGGGGTCAAACGGTCGTAGCGACGGCCCTCGCCCAGCGTGGACGTGACCTCCTCATCGAAGCCCTCGTAGTCGTGGATGGCCCATTCCTCGGCCGCCTCGCCGTGCCGCCGGGCTGGTGAGGTCGCCAGGATGCGGGCAACGGCGCCCTCCAGGTCTTCGACATCATGATCAGCGGCAATCCAGCGGCCGTGTAGCTCGCCGTTGGTGTAGTCGGCGAGGCTGGCCACGTAGACGCGGGGTCCGTCACCATGGGCGTCGTCCCCGTCAGCTTGCTCAGCCAGGGGCACGATCTCGCCGTCCCGCCAGACGCCTGGTTGCGCCGGCTGGTAGCCGCCGTCTCCGACGACCGGGCACAGCGGCCCGCCGTCCTGGTGCGTCCAGGTGGACTCGTCGAGCCCGACCGGGTGCTCGATGATCTGCTCTTCGCACTCCGGGCAGGCGTAGCCGACCCGTTCGCACCGGTCGTCCTGCTCGTGTCGTTCGAGCTGGACAAGAGCGTCTTCGTAGCGTCGGTACTCCCGGAGGACGGCCTCCCACCGCTGGTCGAGGGCTTCACCGWCCTCCGTCTCCCAGACGTACCGAAAGCCCTGCTCGTCCTGGGAGATGATCGTGCCGCCGCCGGTGCCGTGGTCGACGATCAGGCCGAACCAGCCCAGCTCCTCGGCCCGGCCGATCTCCTCGTCCGGCGGTTCGCCGAACAGTTCGTTCAGCCGGTCTGGATGCAGGAAATGATCTTTCCTGGACGTCTCGTCGGCCTCGGCCAGTTCCGGCGCGACGGCGATCCCGCCGAGCATCCGCGTGCGCTCCCGCGTGGCCTCGATGCGGTCAAGGAGAGCGGCGTGCTCGGCCCAGCCGGTCACCGGACCCTTGTCGGGCCGGGCCTGGCAGTAGGTTCGCAGCGCTTCGACCCAGGAGGCGACCTCCGGCGTGTGGGATTCGAGGTCTTCGTACAGCTCGTGGTAGACGGTGTCCTCGATGATGTTGCCGGTGCTGGCCAGGCTGTAGAGGGCGCTGGCCTGACCACCGTGGAGCTGTCCGGCGATGTAGCGCGCGGTGTGGTCGTCGATGGGCCGCTTCTCCTGGGCGGCGGCCTCGATGCCTCGGTTGATCAGGCGCTCGTCGTGCGACTGCTCGGCGGGTGGGACGTCTCCCTGGTTGATGATCCTTTCGTGTGATGGTGCRTGTTCCATGGGTGTGGTTCCTGTTTAGTTAACCTTGCTGGTGCAGCAGAAAGCCCGGCCGCCACGAGGGCAGCCGGGCTTCCGCGGCCGGGTCAGGTTGCTGTTGGTGAGGTGCCGCCTCGTCGTACGCCCCGCTCGCGCAGCAGGACCTTCACGGAGGTCGGGCCGATCGAGAACTTCTCCGCGAGCGCTTGGGCGGTCGTGCCCGCCCGGTAGAGATCGATCAGAGCCTGAATGTCAGCGGGGGAGAGTCGCTCTGTGACCTTGCGCACGGTGGGAYGACGCCCGCGGCCGGTGTTGCCCGGCAAGCCGGGCTGAGGGCCTTCGTCGACCTCGTCCAGGACGGTGCAGAGGGTCCGAAGATCGCGGAGGTACCCACAAGAGGGGTTGGAGTATCTCCGGAGGAGGTCCACAAGCTGGCCCGTCGTGGTTGCCGACCTTTGGTCGGCTTCCCGGCGGGCCGCGATGTTTTCCGGGGGGCGACCCCCCGAGCCCCCCGTCCGGCCGGCGTGGAGCTGGCCCGGGGTGGTCAGGTGGTGTAGCCGGGGCGTGGGTCTCCTGGGTGAGCCTCCGGGACCTTGCGGGCGCGATCCGGTGGCAGGGCGGTGGGATCATGGCGTCATCGGCGGTGGTGGCACGGTCTGGGAACTCCATCTGTCCGCGGCGCGCTACGTCCGGAGATCACCAAAGATTGCGATGACGTAGCGGAGCCGACTACGGAGCTGCTGACCCGCTACTGGCGGCTACGCGGCTGCCTGCCGGGCGACGATGGGAACCTGACCCCGGTCACACCGGCGACTTCATCCCGTCCTGCACCTCTGTAGCGATGCCGGTGTCCGCTTCGCCGCGGGCCACCGCCGCATCCTCGCGAGGTATACACTTGAAGTATATTCCTAGCGTACAGTGCCCTCGTGAGTGTTCCTTTGACCCTGCTGGGGCTGTTGGAGCGGGAGCCGAGTCACGGCTATGACCTCAAGCGCGTCTACGACGAGTTCTTCGGCCGAGGCAAGCCACTGCCGTTCGGGCAGGTGTACGCCACGCTCGGCCGGTTGGCGCGCGACGGCAAGGTCATGGTCGGCGAGGCGGAGCCCGGCGACGGGCCCGACCGCAAGCGCTACGTCATCACCGAGGCAGGGGCGACGGAGTTCGAGAGCTGGCTGACCGAGCCGGTGGCGCCCGAACCCTCCCTGCGGACGGTGCTGTTCACCAAGGTCGTGCTGGCGCTGATGCTCGGCCGCGACGCCCAGCAGTACCTCGACGCGCAGCGCGCTGCCCACCTGCGGCGGATGCGCGAGCTGACCGAGCTACGGCGTACCGGCCCGCTCGTCGACGCGTTGCTCGCCGACTACGGACTGTTCCATCTGGAAGCCGATCTGCGCTGGATCGACCTGACCACGRCTCGGCTGGGCGCGATCGCCGAGGTGGTGCGCTCATGACCGTCCTGATCGAGGCCCGCGATCTCGCGCTCACTTTCGGTGAGACCCCTGCCCTGCGTGGCGCCAGCCTGACCGTCGATGCCGGCGAGGTGCTCGCCATCATGGGCCCGAGCGGTTCCGGCAAGTCCACCTTGCTGCACTGTCTGGCCGGCATCCTCACCCCCGACTCGGGGGAGGTGCACTTCAACGGCCGACGAATCGACACCATGAACGAGGCCCGGCGCAGCGAACTGCGCCGGCGTACCTTCGGCTTCGTCTTCCAGTTCGGTCAGCTCGTCCCCGAGCTGACCGCCGAGGAGAACGTCGCTCTGCCATTGCTGTTCGGCGGCACCAGCCGGGCAGGAGCACTCGCCCAGGCCCGGCCCTGGTTCGCCCGGCTCGGCTTGGACGGCATGCAGCGGCGCCGTTCCGGCGAACTGTCGGGAGGCCAGGCGCAGCGCATCGCGCTCGCCCGTGGCCTGGTCGCCCGGCCCCAGGTGCTCTTCGCCGACGAGCCGACCGGCGCACTCGACTCGCTCACCGGCGAACAGGTGATGGAACTGTTGGTGGGTACGGCCCGCGAGCAGGGCACGACCGTCATCCTGGTCACCCACGAGCCCCGGGTCGCCGCCTACGCCGACCGGGAGGCCGTCGTCCGGGACGGCAGGGCCAGCACATTCGCGGCCGAACGGATCGCCCCGTGATCCCTTTCGCGTTCCGCCTCGCCGTCAGTGGCGGCCGCCACGCCCTCGCCCGGCTTGTGATGATCATCGCTGCCGTCGCCATCGGCGTGGGGCTGCTGCTGTCCACGCTCGCCAGCCTGGGCGCCGTCGACCGGTCGAATGCCCGGCAACTCTGGTACAATACCGGCGCTTCCAGTCGGACCGAGACGGCCTCGGTGGACCCGCTGTGGTGGCGGGCCCACCGCGACTTCTACGACGGCAGGTCGCTCATCGAGGTGGACGTCGCAGCCACCGGGCCGACCTCACCCGTCCCGCCGGGTCTGCGCAGGCTTCCGGCTCCCGGTGAGTACTACGTCTCGCCGGCGTTTGCCACGCTGCTGCGCGAGACCCCGGCGGCCCAGCTGGGCGACCGCATCCCGGGCCGGATGGTCGGCAGGATCGGTAACGCCGCGCTTGCCTCTCCGGACTCGCTGGTGGCGGTCATCGGCCGCACCCCGGCCGAGGTCAAGGCCGCGCCCG
>NZ_MRUJ01000040.1:0-2024 GCF_002099325.1 Frankia sp. KB5
TGGACGGACAGCGCCCCCCGTATGACGAGACCGACGCGCGGCTGATCGACACCGTGGCGGCCCTCCGGGACCTGCCGTCACCGCGGCTGCATCCGGCACGGCACGCCGCCCTGCGCGGACAGCTGTTCGCCGCCGTCACCGGCTCCCCGGCATGCGATCCCGTCCGTTCCCCCGCCGCCGTTTCCCCCGGCACCTCCGTGAAGGGCCACGAGACCGAGGCCCGTCCCACAAGAACCCGTCCCGCACGCACGCCTCCCGAGGGCGTCGATCCTGACCTGCCGGGAAACGATCCGGTCGACGCGCGGTGGGTACGCCGGACCGGTGCCCGCGGTGTCTCTGCCTGCGGTGTCTCCGGCCGGGGCAGGATGACCCGGGCCGCCCGGCCGCTGCTGGCYGGAGCACTCACCGCCGCCGTCACCACGGCGGCCCTCGCGGTCAGCTCGGGGGACTCGCTACCCGGCGATACCCTGTACGGCGTCAAACGACAGGTCGAAGACCTCCAGGTGTCGCTGGTCCGCGATCCGGTCGAGCGGGCGAAGACCCGGCTGGGCATGGCCGGCTTGCGGATGAGCGAACTGCGCACGATCACGGTGAACGACGGCGGGGTGATCGCCCCGGAAACCGGTGCCGGCGCTCCGGAGACGAGCCCGCGGGTGCCGGTGGTGAACCCCACGGCGACCGCCGCACCACCGACCATCGCGGTGTCACCGACCATCGCGGTGTCACCCGCTGCGGTGTCACCCACTGCGGGGACGTGGCCTCCCGGTCCCCGCACACCCGCCGTCTCCGGCGACGCCGGCGAATCCGATGGCCCCGACGCGCCGAGCGACCCGCCCGGCCCCGGCAACGGGGACCGCCTCGACCCCGAGCTGGTCAACGCGCTGCTGCGGGACTGGATCGCCGAGGTGCGCGCCGGCACGCAGGTACTGCTGGCCCGGGTCGCCGCCGGGGACACGGACGCCTGGACCACGGTGAACGCCTTCACCACCGAGCAGTCCCGCGGGCTGAAGAACCTGCTGAGATCGCTTCCCGTGGGCTCGGTCGGACCGGCGCATGCGGCTCTGGATCTCATCGACGACGTCAGGCGCAGGCTCGGCCCGCGGGCACCAGCGCCGGTCCGGGCCCCCTCACCCGTCCGCCAGATCTCTCCGATCGTGCCGACCGGTGACGCCCTCACCCCCCCGCCCTACGTGGCGCCGCTGCTCTCCGCACCTCGGCCCACGGCGACCGGGGCCACCGCCGCGCCCGCCCTCAGCACTCCCACCCCCGGCACTCCCACCCCTGCCGGCACCGGCATCGGCTCGCCGGGGCCCCCGAGCCCGGCGCCGGGTGGTGCCACGAGCGGAACGACCATCCCGACCCCGACCCCCGCCACGACCCCGACCCCCGCCACGACCCCGACAGACGCCACGACCCCGACAGACGACACGACCCCGACAGACGACACGACCCCGACAGACGACACGACCGCATCCGATGTCACGCCGACCACGGTGGGCGCGCCCTCGCCGCAGAGCCCCCCGAACGGGGCGCCGACGCCGGGATCCCGCTAGAATCTGTTCCGAGTTTGGATCATGGGGTTGGCAGGCTGCGTAGCCAGAGGATGGATCCGCGCAGGTGGAGTCCCGCGGCGTAGCTTTCGGGTGTCTTGTCGTAGCGGGTGGCCAGACCCCGCCATTCCTTGATCTTGCTGATGCCGCGCTCCACGGTGTTGCGGTCTTTATAGAGCGCGGCGTCGTGGCGGACCGGGCGACCTCCGGCGCTGCCGCGCTTCTTACGGTTGGCCGTCTGATCGGCCTTCTCCGGAGGACGAGCCGTGGTACTCGCTCTTCCCAGGACCCCCGCGTCACGGGCTCGGGTCCCAATGCCGCTTCCACTAACTGGATCTTGATGGTCGTCGGTGTGTCGGTTCCGGCTGTTCTGTCTGGTTGCCGGCATGATCGGGGTGTGTGGCGGACAGTGAGGCGGTTGCGGGTAGCCAGCTGACGGACTGGATCTCTCTGGGGGTCCTGACGTCGTTCGTC
>NZ_MRUJ01000395.1:0-1461 GCF_002099325.1 Frankia sp. KB5
TCGGCCCGCCCACCCACGCCATCACCGAACTCTTACCTTCGCGGCATAGTACGTCGACGGGGCAAACTGCAGGATTTCACAGATCGGCTCGACCCCGGCCACGTCTTTGTACTAGTCGATGAACGCGACTACCTCGGCAGTCGCGGGTCGAGCTCCCGCGCGAAGAAAGCCGACGCAGCCTTCAAGATCTCGTTCGCACGGGTGAGTTCACGGACCTCGCGTTCCAGCTCGGCAATACGCTGCGCGTCCGCGGTCGAGGTCCCCGGCCGCTGGCCACCGTCGACCTCGGCCTGCTTCACCCACTGGCGCAGYGATTCCGCGCCAACCCCGAGCCGCTTGGCGACAGTTGTGATCGAGCCGGTCCGCTGACCGGACTCCTTGCGTACCTCGAAGACCATCCGGACCGCACGCTCGCGTAGCTCGGCCGGGTACTTGTTAGGGGTGGGCACGGCGGGACTGTAAAACCAACGGTGTAACTTCCTTGTGACATTCTGTGCATATGCGCAGGGAGAGGAGGCGCCAGATGACCATCACGACGACGGATCCGACGATCGCGGTGATCCCGGACCAGCCCGCCGGCAGCGAGGCTGACGCCGGCGCGACGCCGGTGCTCAGCGAGGAGTTGGCCAGGGGCCTGGTCGCCCAGGCGAAGGCCGAGGGGCTGTCGCTGACCGGGCCGGGTGGGATGCTCGGGAAGCTCACGAAGATGGTCCTGGAGACCGCGCTCGAGGCCGAGCTGACCGCGCACCTCGGCTACGAGGCGCACGACCCGGCCGGCCGCAACGGCGGCAACTCCCGCAACGGCAGCCGGACGAAGACGGTCGTCACCGAGATCGGCCCGGTCGAGATCGACGTGCCCCGTGACCGGGACGGCTCGTTCACCCCGGCGATCGTCGCCAAGCGGCAGCGCCGCCTCGACGGGGTCGAGGATCTCGTGATCTCGCTGGTGGCCAAGGGGCTCACGACCGGGGAGGTCCAGGCCCACCTGGCCGAGGTCTACGGCACCGAGGTGTCCCGGCAGACCATTTCCACGATCACTGACAGGATCCTCGAGGGGATGGAGGCCTGGCGGGCCCGGCCACTCGACACGGTCTACGCGGTCGTGTTCCTCGACGCGATCGTCGTGAAGATCCGCGACGGGCAGGTCGCGAACCGCCCCGTCTACGCCGCGATCGGGGTCACCGCCGACGGCGAGCGCGACATCCTCGGCCTGTGGGCCGGGACCGGCGGCGAGGGCGCCAAACACTGGCAGCTCGTGCTGACGGACCTGAAGAACCGCGGCGTCGCCGACGTCCTCATCCTCGTCTGCGACGGGCTGACCGGCCTACCCGACGCGGTCGCCCAGGTCTGGCCGGCGACGATCGTGCAGACCTGCATCGTGCACCTTCTGCGAAACTCGTTCCGGTATGCGTCCACGAAGGACTGGCCTGCGCTCGCGAAGGACCTCAAGCCCGTCTACAC
>NZ_MRUJ01000396.1:0-1439 GCF_002099325.1 Frankia sp. KB5
GGTCAAGGACCTGCTCCCGCTGTTGGAGAAGGTCATGCAGGCCGGCAGGCCGCTGCTGGTCATCGCCGAGAACGTTGAGGGGGAGGCCCTGGCGACCCTGGTCGTCAACAAGATCCGCGGTACGTTCCGGTCCGTGGCCGTGAAGGCGCCGGGTTTCGGCGAGCGGCGCAAGGCCATGCTCGGCGATATCGCCGTTCTGACGGGCAGTCAGGTGATCAGTGAGGAGGTTGGTCTCAGGCTGGAGAACGCCGACCTCGACCTGCTTGGCCGGGCCCGCAAGGTTGTCGTTACCAAGGATGACACGACCATTATCGAGGGCGCCGGCGACCCGGGCCGGATCGCCGGTCGGGTCAGCCAGATCCGTAGCGAGATCGAGAAGTCGGACTCCGACTACGATCGCGAGAAGCTGCAGGAGCGGCTGGCCAGGCTCGCCGGTGGCGTGGCCGTCATCAAAGCCGGCGCGGCCACCGAGGTCGAGCTCAAGGAGCGTAAGCACCGCATCGAGGACGCGGTCCGCAACGCGAAGGCCGCCGTTGAGGAGGGCATCGTCCCCGGCGGTGGGGTGGCTCTGCTGCTGGCCTCGGGGGCTGTCTTCGACGGGCTGGAGGTGGCTGAGGACGAGCGGACCGGGGCCGAGATGGTGCGCCGCGCGTTGACCGAGCCGCTCCGGCAGATCGCGGTCAATGCCGGCCTGGAAGGCGGCGTCGTGGTCGAGAAGGTCCGCAACCTGCAACCGGGGTGGGGGCTGGACGCCGCCACCGGCGAGCACGTCAACATGCTCGAGGCCGGGATCATCGACCCGACCAAGGTCACCCGCTCCGCCCTGCAGAATGCCGCATCCATCGCCGGGCTGTTCCTCACCACCGAGGCCGTCGTTGCCGAAAAGCCAGAGGAAAAGGAAACCGCGGCAGCGCCAGCTGGTGGGGGTGGCCTGGAGTACTGAAAAAATCGGAATGCGAGCTGATCGGAGCCGACCGACGGTGACTGGTACAGCCGGATCGGGTTGTCCGGAGGGCATCGGTGAGAGGACGCGGGCTGAAACGCCTCCGCTCCGTCCAACCGTCGGAGCCGGGCACGCCCCCGTCCAGAGCATCTGCCGTGGCCACCACGAACTCGGGACCGATGCCGACCCGTTGCCGCAGTTATCAACTGCCTTCACCGAGTTCGCCCACGCCGTCTGATCATCGTGTTCCACCTGGGTGTCAGCATGCGGTGGCCCTCTGTGACGGGATGTTGACGATCAGATCTTCCTCGTCCCRTACAGAAGGCCACCTTTATGGGGCGACACGTCGGCTATCTCGAAGGTTGACATCGGAAACATGCGGAAGCCCACCGGTGCTCGACGCGGAACTTGTCAAGATTTTTAGGACAAGATTCTTTGTGAACTAGCCTGTGTTCCGTCCCTGTCGTGATCTCGGTCGAGGGATGACTTCTGATCG
>NZ_MRUJ01000397.1:0-1411 GCF_002099325.1 Frankia sp. KB5
CCGCAGCCACCCTCACCGTGGTGGCCCGCCGTTGTTCCCCCGGACCCCACGGCCCCACCGCCCCACCCACCCCACCGGCTGTCACAGAACGTCATCGGTGGCGTTTCCGCCGGCGCCGGAACCCACCCTCACACGCGCTACTCACAGCGACGAAACAGCAGCCGGGCCCGGATCCTCACACCACCACCGGCCCCAGCCCCCCGCACCCCGTCTCACACCGTCTACCTGCACAAACAGACTTTGCGGGTCACCCTGCCATGGCGACACGCTTACCCACATTGGGCCATAGATAGTCGCTTCCTCCCCGAGTAGTCGCGCGGCCTTCATCGCRGTGGTTCGGTGCGGAGTCCGCCCCTTCGTGATCCATCGTTCAACCGTTTTCGCGTCGACACCCAGAGCCTCACCGAGCGTGGGCGGTGTCYAGCTACGGCGAGTGAGCGCGGTTCGCAATCTTTCGTTGGGCACGTTGCGGCTCCCGAGACCGAGGGCATGGGACGTTTCGATCTTAGAACGTCCCAGCATGTCCCTTGCGGGGGGTGACCGCGTCCCTCGCTATCTGTCATGTTCTGTCGTAGGGCGCTTCGGGTCACCTTGGGCTACACACGACGGGGTGCCCTACCTAGACGTCCCCGGGTGTGCTGCCGCCGACGATGCCGGTGCGCCCGGGGACACCCATGTGAGCCGCGAGGGGGACGGGATGCCGTACATAAAGATCGTTTACAAGGGGGCCGCGCCGACCACGACCTACATGCAGTGGGCTCCGGTCGTGGCGGCCGGTCTGCGGCGGATCGTGGGCGAGGCTCTGGAGGAACCGGGGGTGGCGTCCGTGGAGCTGACGGACGACGCGGGCTCACGCGTTCTGGTTGCGGAGAAGCCACGCGATCTTCTTGCTTTGGAGTGCGGGGGATGCTGAACGCAGCTGCGATCAGGGACCTTCCGCCATGTTGAAGATCTTGGTTCGTTATGAGGATGATCGAGGGCCGTCCGCAACCATCGCGAGTCCGGACGTGCTCCGTAACGCCGACCTTCCGGCGCTGGCCTCGCGGTTGCTGCGGATGCTTCCGGCGGTCGAACGGGTGCAGATCTTCGATGGTGAACGGCCGGTCGCCGATACCGCCTCGCGGGGGCAGGGTGAGGTGAGTCGGGGCTCATGCCGTTCGTCCGGCTGATCGCGGCGCCTGGTAGGGCCGGAGCGTTGTACTACGTTCCTGCGTGGAAGGCCCGAAGGATGGACCTTCCCGACGCGGCCCGGCGTGCGCTGGTCGAAGATCCGACTGTGACCCGCGTCGACCTGCTGTCGGATACCTACGAGGTAGAGCAGATGATCAACAGAGAGTAGCTGCCTCGTCGTAAGTATTCGGCGATGGCGTGGAGGGGCTGGTTCCGCCGTGTGGCGGTGTCGTGGCTGTGG
>NZ_MRUJ01000398.1:0-1396 GCF_002099325.1 Frankia sp. KB5
CGGCGTCGCCGGGCCGGTGGCACTGGTCGCGAACTCGCTGGCGTTCCTCAACCCCGCCGGCCCGGTCCAGGTCCACGCCCTACCGACCACGATCGGGCTGCGCGCGCCCACGATCGCCCTGTTCCCCGCCCTCCGCGACCTCACCCGTGCCACCGGCACCCTCGCCGACGAGGAGAACCGTACCTACCTGCCCGCCGCCACGGTCGCAGCGGCGTTCACGGTGGCACGCGCCGCCGGCGGGCCGGTCACAGCGTTCATCGACATGGCGTTCCGCGAGGCGAGACCAGCGGTCTGGCGGAGGCTGGACACCCGGCAGGGCACCACGGCTCTGACCGCCGCGCGTCTCCCCGACGGTCTCCTCGACGATCCCCACGAACACGCACGCCTCACCGCGGACCACGCGCGGGGGCATCGTCGACGACTACGTGAGTGCGCGAAGTCGGTCGCAGCCGCCCGCTGCGAGTCGGGAACGGACACCCCGACAGTGCTCGGCCGCGGGGTCACGGACCTGGTCGCTCAGGCGGCGCGGTGACCGATGCCGTGGCGTAGCCGATGGTCCAGCTCCCACAGAGCGGTGCGGTTGGAATCCCACTGCACGACCTTCACCGCGTCGTCGAGGCCGAACCAGCCGAACTCGGTGTGCTCGTCCGACAACGTCACCTCGGCGTCCTCCGCACGGACACCGAACGCGTACTCCGGGATCACCAGCACGTCCGGCCCCCAGGTGAACTCCCCGGTGACGTAGACGACGGGGATCGTGGCCCGCGCGTCCAACACGATGAACTCACGTTCGCCGACCAGACCGGCCTCCTCGGCGGTTTCCCGCCGGGCTGCCTGCGCCGGGGACTCACCCGCCTCACCACCACCGGCGACACCCTGCCAATAGGCGGCATCAGCACGCCGGAACAAGGCGTACTCCGTGCCCTGCCCGGTCTGCCGGTAGGGCAGGACCAGAACCTGAAACGCCGCACGGCCACCCACAGTGTCGGTCACCACACCATCGTAGGACGGCGCCCTCGGCCGACCACCGAAGCCACGGCTGACCAGGAACCGCGCCCGCAACGCGACACGTGACCAGCCAACACAAGATCATCCGCGTTTGCACCTGGTGACAGGTTTCTTACCGGCACCCGGTCTACGTCTCCGTCGGCCGCCGCTGCGCCGGCCTCGTCAACCTMTACTGCGTCGCCCACCTTCGCCGCTACTTCCCGCGGGCGAGGCTGTCGAACCCGGTCCAGCTGGAGTACTGGGAGAAGGCCTGGCTCGACCGGTTCCGCGCGCTCTACACAGCCCACCGGGAACTGGCCACGGCGTGGGCGCGAGCGCGCGACACCCCCGGCCCCGACGCCGACACCCGGCTGGCCGAGGCCTACACCGCCTGGGACGGCGCGATCGA
>NZ_MRUJ01000399.1:0-1334 GCF_002099325.1 Frankia sp. KB5
GGCGACCCGGCTGGCGAGCCCGGCGACTCCGGTCAGGCTGGGCAGGATGACCAGCCAGCAGAACGGACGCAGCACCGGCGGGACCAGGGCGGCGGGATCGTCGAGGCCGCCGATGCGTCCGCGCTGGGTGCGGTCGTGCAGGGCGAACGCGGCGAGTAGCAGCAGGTCGACGGCGACCGCCACCGCCAGGGCCAGGACGGTGGCGCCGACGTCGGGGAAGTCGGGGGTGTTCAGCTCGTCGGGGTTGAGCCGCAGCCGGGGCGCGAGGTAGCCGGTGGCCATGAACAGCCCGCCGCCCGTGAGGATCAGCAGGTTGATGCGCCGCGGGTGATCGTGCGCGTAGCGTCGGGCGGCGCCGGGCTGTGACCGGTCGCGTGCTTTCTCGGGTCGAGGTGGGGCTGCCCGCATGGCTACTACACGCTACTACAAGGGGGTAGGGTGGCGGGTGTGGCAGCAGGGTCGGGTGGCCGGTCGCGTCGGCCGGGGCAGTTGGAAGCCGAGGTGCTGGCGGCGTTGTGGGCGGCGGACCGGGCGCTGTCGCCGGGAGAGGTGCAGGCCGCCCTCGGCGGCGGCCTCGCCTACACCACCGTGATGACGATCCTCAACCGGCTGCACGCCAAGGGGGAGCTGACCCGAATGGCGGACGGGCGGACGTTCGTCTACCAGCCGGCCGTGAGCACCGTCGAGTTCACCGCCCGGCGGATGCGGGGGATGTTGGAGCAGGTCGACGACCCGGCCGGGGTGCTGGCCCGGTTCGTCGACACGCTGGGCCCGGGGGAGGAGCAGGTGCTGCGGGACCTGCTCGACCGGCGCCGGCTGGAGGGCTGAGCGGTGCGGCTGGCTGTCTATCTGGCCGGTGCGGCGGCGCTGGTGGTGCTGGTCCTCGCGCGGCCGGCGGCGCGGCGGCTGCCGCCGGCCCGGGCGGCGTTGCTGTTGGCGGTGGCGGCCGTGGGCGCTGCGGCGGTGTGGGTGGTGGTGGTCGGTCTGCTGGCAGTCCTGCTGGCTGGGCAGGTGCCGCTGGTGGCGGCGCTCGGGCGCTGGTCGGCCCGCCTCGTCGGCGCCGGCGATCCGGTACCGGCCGCGGCGTCGGTAGCCGCCTGGGTCGCCGTCGCGGTCGGTGTGGCCGGCGCCGGCGTGCTGGCCTACCGKCTGGCCGCGGAGGCGCGTCGCTGGCTGCCCGCCTATCGGCACGATCCCTGCGCCGGGCTGCTCGTCGTCGTCGACGACCCGGCCCCGGCGGCGGTGGCGGTCCCGGGCTGGCCTGGGCGGATCGTGGTCTCCTCGGGGATGCTGCGGGCGCTGCCCGCCGACGAACGCCGCGTGTTGCTCGCCCA
>NZ_MRUJ01000400.1:0-1305 GCF_002099325.1 Frankia sp. KB5
TAATGGCAAGCTTGATCGTGGGGCGTTGCCGGCGCCGGATTTCGGTGGGTTGGTGACTGGGGGGGCGCCGCGTACCGCGGTCGAGGAGGTGTTGTGTTCGTTGTTTGCGGAGGTGTTGCGGCTTGATCGGGTGGGGGTCGACGACGGGTTCTTCGAGCTGGGTGGCGATTCCCTGCTCGCGATGCGGCTGATCGCGCGGATCCGGGAGACGCTGGACGTCGAGGTGAACATCCGCAAGCTGTTCGTCACGCCGACGCCGGCGGGCGTCGCCCGGCTGCTCGACGGCGGCGGACGGCCCCGGGCGGCGCTGGTCCGGGCGGTCCGCCCGGCGGTGGTTCCGCTGTCGTACGGCCAGACCCGGATGTGGTTCCTCAACCGGCTTGAGGGCGGCGCGGCGGTCTACAACATTCCGCTGGTCCTGCGGCTGCGCGGCGACCTCGACGTGGCGGCCCTGCGGGCGGCGCTGGGCGACGTCGCGTTGCGACACGAGAGCCTGCGGACGATATTTCCTGACGTTGGCGGAACGCCACAATCGCGGATCTTGACGGGTGAGGCCGGCTCTCCCGTGTTGTCGGTGGTGGAGGTGGCGGCGGAGGATGTGCCGTTGTTGCTGCGGGCGGAGGTGGGGCGGGGTTTTGATGTGGGGCGGGAGTTGCCGTGGCGGGTGTCGTTGTTCGTGGTGTCCGCGCGGGAGCATGTTCTGGTGGTGGTGGTGCATCATATTGCGGCGGATGGCTGGTCGATGGGGGTGTTGGGGCGTGATTTGTCGGCGGCGTATGCGGCGCGGTTGTCGGGGCGGGCGCCGTCGTGGGTGGGGTTGCCGGTGCAGTATGCGGATTATGCGTTGTGGCAGCGTGCGGTGTTGGGGAGTGAGTCTGATCCGGGTAGTTTGTTGAGTGCGCAGTTGGGGTAYTGGCGTTCTGCTTTGGCGGGTCTTCCGGTGGAGTTGGTGTTGCCGGTGGATCGGCCGCGTCCGGCGGTGGCGAGTTATCGGGGTGGGGCGGTGCCGGTGCGGGTGGGTGCGGGGGTGCATGGGCGGTTGGTGGAGGTGGCGCGGGCGGGGCAGGCGACGTTGTTCATGGTGGTGCAGGCGGCGGTGGCGGTGTTGCTGTCGCGGTTGGGTGCGGGGGTTGATATTCCGGTGGGGACGGCGGTGGCGGGTCGGGGTGCGGCGGCGTTGGATGATCTGGTCGGGTTTTTTGTCAATACGTTGGTGTTGCGGGTCGGTCTTGGTGGTGATCCGTCGTTTGCTGAGGTGGTGGGTCGGGTGCGTGAGGTGGATCTGGCTGCCTATGCGCATCAGGA
>NZ_MRUJ01000401.1:0-1355 GCF_002099325.1 Frankia sp. KB5
TACGCCCCCAACGCACTTGGCAACTTCGAGTTCGAGGTCACGCTGAGCTACCAGCGGCTGGAACTGCCTCGGCGTGTCGAGGTGACGCCGCGACACAGGCGGTAGTACTGATCTTCCTGTGGGTGATCGTCGTCGTGTGGGTGCGGGTGAGTACGCCGAGCGGGTGAACGCTGCGGCGCAGATGTTGGAGGGCGGCGTTCCGATCGGGGACGCCGCCCTTCTGCTGTCCGCGCGGTTTGGGGTTTCGCTGCGGCAGGCCCGGCGTTACGCCGATTCGGCGGCCGGTGGGCGGGTGGCCGTGCCTGAGCCGACGGTGGTGTTCACGGTCAAGGTTCCCGCCGTGCTGGCCGAGAGAATACGCGAGGAAGCCCGGGTTCGCGGCACGACGATTTCGTCGCTCGTGACCGGTGCCTTGTCGGCCTGTCTCGTCTCGGCCGGGGCGGGAAGTCCGACGGATGAATGAGCGGATGATCGCCCTTGAATATGCGTTCGACCGCCACGCGGCCCGGGACTTGTCGATCGCGTACGGAGTCCTGGTCCCACCGCGGCGACTGAAAATCCAGACGGACCAACAGACAGGAGACACGCATGGTGAACGTGGCGGTTTATGCCCGGGTGTCGTCGGACCGGCAGAAGAAGAACGAGACGATCGCCTCGCAGACGGCGGCGCTGCGTGAACACGCCCGGCAGATGGGGGCGGTACTGCCGGCCGAGTGGGTTTTCGAGGACGAGGGCCATTCGGGTGCGACACTGACACGCCCGGCGCTGGAACGGCTCCGGGACCTGATCGCGGCGGTGCAGATCGACGTGGTGCTGTGCTATTCCCCGGACCGGCTCGCCCGGAAGTTCGCCTACCAGGCGCTGCTGATCGAGGAGTTCACGCGGGCGGGTACCCGCGTCGAGTTCGTCAAAGGGCCTCGCGGGGACAGCCCGGAAGACCAGCTCATGGTCCAGTTCCAGGGAATGTTCGCGGAATATGAGAAGGCCCAGATCCTGGAACGCTACCGGCGCGGGAAGGCGCACCGCGCCCGGGCGGGGTCGGTGAACGTGCTGTCCGGGGCGCCGTTCGGCTATCACTACCGTCGCCGCTCCGACCAGCTCGGAGCCGGCTACGAGGTCGTTCACCACGAGGCGATCCTGGTCACCGAGATGTTCCGCCGCTACGCCGACGAAGGCGTCTCCATCGCGGCGCTGGCCCGCTGGCTGACCGAGAAAGGCGTGCCGACCCGCACCGGCAAGAACCGCTGGGACCGGTCGGTGATCTGGGCGATGCTACGGAACCCCGCCTACAAGGGGACGGCGGTGTTCGGGAAGACGATGGTCGACAACACACCGGCCGGCCTGAACCGGGTGGC
>NZ_MRUJ01000402.1:0-1324 GCF_002099325.1 Frankia sp. KB5
GACCGTCTGCGCTTCACCTCCAGCAACAAGCGCTTCCCCGTTCCCTCCGAGGCGACCAGCTACGACGTGCGCGGGGTGCCGCTGAGCTGCTGCCTGCCCACCTGAGCCGGCCGCCGCCCACCGAACAGGCAGATGTTCAGCACACCTCCACAGGGAGATCAACAATGACCTCTGCGCACAAGACGATGCGTGTGACCCTCGATGGCCTCGGCGAGTACGACGTACCAGCCAACGATCTGCGCTGGAACGGCTTCGCCTGCCCCGGATTCACCCTCGACCAGGTTCGTGAGATCGCCGCCGCTCTGGACCTGTCCAACCTGGCGGTCGGCTCCGACGACCAGGAGACGATCACCATCGGAGAAGACGGGGTCGTCACGATCCACAACACCTGGTCGGACGACACGGAGACGGTCGAACCCAACCCGCGCGACGGTCTGTACTACGTCGGCGGCTTCAGGTGGACCTGGGAGATCGTCGAGAAGTGAGCGCCATCGGTCACCGGCCGAGGAGGCGCCCGCTGCGACACCGCACGGGCGCCGTCCCGGCCGCCCCGATCCTCGTGCAGGTACGAAACACATCGCCGGACCCAACGGACGCTCACCTCGTGGTCGATGGCAACACCAACGGCTACCCGCTTCTGACCAGGGTTCGAGGCACGGCCCGCACCGACAACGGCAACCCGTGTCGGGCGTCAGGGCGGTGTTGACCGTGAGCGAACCCGACATCCCGCAACCGATTACGCACCCCCACGACCGAAGGAGGTCGGCCCGTGCTGCTCGACCTATCCGCGCTCCCGACCGCCGCCGACGACGAACTCAGCGCAGCCCTGTCCGCGATCAACACCGAGGTGCGACGGCGGATCACCGCTGACGGCGGACTCGCATCAAAAGTTCACCAGCTCTATCCAACGGCAGTCGCCGTGCTCTGCGACGTGGTCCGGGACGACTACCCGACTGCGTCAGCCGAGGGTGTGCTCCTTGCCGACAACACCACGATCGTCGTCGATGCGCGGTCCGCTCCGGACCTGTGGGGGGAGATCGGCGACGAGGTCGCGGACCTCGCCGCCGTCGACGGCGCGATCGGCGAGGACCTCTCCCACGGCCCTCTGATCCGCCTCGACGTCCCCCGACCCATCCGCGACGACCCGTCCCTGGCCTGATCCTGATGGGCCGCACAGCAGACCGTCGGACATCTCGGACGGCGGCCAACCTCGACGTATTCGGCCGGAGCCCGGTCAACCAGGGCGGCCCGCCGACCGATGACGACCGTCTCGACGCCCGCGCGTTCCTAGTAGGACTTGATTAGGTCTGTCTGTGGTTGTACT
>NZ_MRUJ01000403.1:0-1299 GCF_002099325.1 Frankia sp. KB5
CGTGCTCGCGCCAGCCGCCCTTTCGCTGATCACCGTGACCTTCACTGAGGGCAGGGAACGCGCGCGGGCCTTTGGGGTCTACGGTGCGATCTCGGGCGGCGGCGCGGCACTTGGTCTCATCGTCGGCGGGCTCCTCACCGAATACGCGTCTTGGCGGTGGTGCCTGCTGCTCAACGTGCCGATCGCGCTGGTCGCGGCGCTGGCCGCCATCCCCGTGGTTCAGGAAAGCCGGTCGGGCGGCGGGGTGGGTTATGACATCATGGGTGCCGTCACGGTCACCATCGGCCTGGTAGGGCTTGTCTACGGATTCACCCGGGCCGCCCAGGACGGCTGGGACACGGCAGGAACGGTGCTGGTCGTCGCTGTGGCGGTGGTTCTCCTCGTGGCCTTCGTAGTGACCGAGGTCCGCAGCGCGGCGCCGCTGCTGCCGATGCGGGTGCCCTTGGAGCGTAACCGTGGCGGCGCCTATCTCGCGTCGTTACTGATCGGCGCGAGCCTGCTGGCGCTGTTCCTATTCCTCACGTTCTACTTCCAACAGACGCTGGGCTACAGCGCCCTGAGGACGGGATTCGCCTTTCTTCCGCTGAGTCTCGGCGTCATGGCGTCGTCCGGATTGTCCAGCTACCTGTTGCCGCGGGTCGGGCCCAGGCCGCTGATGGCGGGAGGGGCGGCGGCGATGACAGCCGGGCTTCTGATGCTCACGCGGATCGATGTGGATACCGGCTACCTGAGCCGTGTGTTACCCGCCGAGATCGTCATCAGCATCGGGATGGGTCTCGGCTTTGTGCCGATGTCCAGCAGCTCGCTCATCGGGGTCGACCCTCAGGATGCCGGTGTGGCGAGCGCGTTGGTCAACACTACCCAGCAGGTCGGCGGGAGCCTCGGGACAGCCCTCCTTAACACCATCTACGCGACCGCGGCCACGGGCTACCTGAAAGATCACTCCAGCGACTCGCGTGGCGTCACGGAAAGTCAGGTCACTGGGTATACGACCGCGTTCACCTGGAGTGCGGCCCTGATCGGGATCGCCTTTGTAGTGATTCTGCTTCTCGTCGGCTCCGGTAAAGACCTGACCGCAGCGAGGAAAGAACCCATGCACGCCAGCTGACGTAGCCGGACGACGGGGTGGTGTTTCCGGGAAGGAAAAGTCGCTTGGGCAGCGTGTTTGGCGTGCTTGGGAAGCTGGAGATAATCGGTCCTCTGGGTGCGACGATGATCTCCTGGCCGCGGGAGCGAGTGGTTTTCGCCATGTTGGCACTCAACGCCAACTACCCGGTTCAGGTCGAACGGCTTGTGGAC
>NZ_MRUJ01000404.1:0-1207 GCF_002099325.1 Frankia sp. KB5
AGGCGCGGGCTCCTGCATGCGCGGGATGGACTGTCCACCTGCCCTGTAGGAGGCCATGGCGCACTACGGTGCCCCGCTGATCATCACAGCCCGTCGGCGTGCTGGCCGGCGGGCCGGATGACACGCCGGATGACCAGGCCGAACCAGCCGACGGCGTGCCCGAACGATCAGAAGTCATCCCTCGACCGAGATCACGACAGGGACGGAACACAGGCTAGTTCACAAAGAATCTTGTCCTAAAAATCTTGACAAGTTCCGGACGGCCATGGGTCCTCACCGACGGCTCCGGGTCGCCCCTTCAAGGATCTTGGTGATGTCCTCGACGGAATCGTGGACACCGGACGCGATGCTCATCACGAGGTCGTAGGCCTCGTCGTTGGTCAGCGTCAGGCGACGRCCGTTGACACCGTAGAAGGCGATCAGACCGGCAAGGGCGAGCCGCTTGTTCCCGTCGACGAGGGCATGGTTGCGAGCCAGTGAATGCAGGAGCGCGGCGGCCTTGCCGTCAAGAGAGGGATAGGCGTCCCGGCCGAACACCGTCGCCCGCGGGCGCGCGAGAGCGGATTCGAGCAGGCCGTGGTCCCTGACCACCGGATCGGAACCGATGGCCCGCTCGGCGATGTACAGCAGTTCGCGAAGCGTCAGGTAGATCATTCGCCGAGCCAGCGGAGCGCCTCGGCGTACCGCGGCAGCTCCTCGTCCAGCACCTGATCCAGCAGTTCCGCCCGGCTGTGTGCCTCGATGTACTCCCGGATCGCCTCCCGGGCGATCTCCTGCATCGACCGCTGTTCCAACTCCGAACGCAGACGCAAAGCCTCTGCCTCGTCATCCGTCAAGCGCAGTGTCATCGCCACCACCCGACGGTATCACCGCTGATACCGCCGCCGGGACTCGCGCCATGGTCGCGACGCCCGGTTCCTATCCGATCTTCTTGGCGTTCGCATCGCCGTGTAGCCGGACCGCCGGATCTTCGCGTGGACGGGCTCGACGGAAACGGTCGGGCCGTTGACCTGCAGGTTTAGGTTCGCATTAGTGCTGGTTGGGTGCACTCACCGACGCCAACGAAGATCGACATATGCCATAACCTGCGGCTTGACTACCCAATGGGGCGGTCTGCAACCAGCGAGGCCGATGGCTGCAGTACATCGACCTGCGACTGTGGGTTCGAGTCTTGTTGGGTCGACCCCAGCCGCGCTTGATCATAAGG
>NZ_MRUJ01000041.1:0-9857 GCF_002099325.1 Frankia sp. KB5
ACTGTCTACCCGCGGCTGGCCTCGGACTGGCTGCTGCTCGCAGACCGTAACTTCTACTCGTGGGCGGACTGGTGCACCGCGGCGGACACCGGTGCGGCGCTGCTGTGGCGGGTCAAGGCCACCCTGCGCCTGCCCCCGCTGCGCGCGTTGTCCGACGGTTCCTATCTGACCGTGCTGGTCAACCCGAAGGTCACCGGGAAGGCCCGGGAGACCCTCGTCACCGCGGCCCGCGCCGGCGCGCCGCTGGACCCGACGAAAGCCCGTTACACCCGCCTCGTCGAGTACGACGTCCCCGACCGTGAGGGCGACGGGAAACACGAGATCACCGGCCTGCTCACCACGATCTGTGACCCGCGGGAGGCGACCGCGACCGCTCTGGCCGGGGCCTACCGGCAAAGATGGGAACACGAGGTCGCGATCGAAGACGCCAAACAACTCGTCGGCGTCGGCCAGGCCCGCAACCGGCTCGCCACCGCCGCGCAACGCGCCGTCCCGTTCGGCCTGACCTGCCAGACCCTCGCCTTCACCTGGTACCTCACCACCGGCCACCACCACGACGACGCCGCGGAGCACCGCGCCCGCGCGCCCTGGTACACCACCAAGACCCGGCCCTCGACCGCCGACCTGCTCGCCAAGCACCGCCGCGTCCTCATCGCCACCAAATACCAGCCCGCTCACCCCGAACAGCCCACCCCAGCCGAAATCCACACCCTCCGACTGGCCTGGGAGATCACCGCCGCATAACTACGAAAGTCGAGGTGTTAGTAGGAGTGCGAAACGCTCCTGGACGGAGGCCGGCGAGCAGGCGAGGGAGGTGTCGAGAGCTGCCTGATTGACCGGCCGGGGGGTGATGGTGTTGCTACCGGCCTCCCACTTCGAGACCATGCGCTCGCTGACGCCGATATGTGCCGCGAATGCTTGCAGGCTCATCCGTTTGGCCTGACGTAGTGCCCGGATCTCTCGTCCTGTCCAGCGGATCACGGTAGCCATCCGTGAGCTTCCTACTCCAGGGAATCGCCGGGGATGGCGATATAGGTGGCATGGAGTTCCCGTAGAATTGGATGGTCGTCGAGAAGGTTCACACCATCAATCACGTGGATCGGGCGGACGCCGATCGAAGTGTTAGTAGCAAAAGCCGCCTGCATGCTGCCGAGCRTATCCAGGGTAACAGGGGCGGTGACGTGAGTGCCGACCTGCTGCAGGAGTCCCATGGTTACTCCAGGCAGGACGTCGRCTTTGGGCCAGATGACGTTGTCGCCATCAAAGAAACCGACGTTCCAGGTGGCGCCTTCGGAGACGACTCCTGTGGGATCGGTGAACAGCGCATCATCATAGCCGTCGAGTTGGGCACCGCGGCGATGGTACAGAGAGCCGAACAGGCCGAC
Organism: Frankia sp. KB5; assembly: GCF_002099325.1. Lineage (NCBI taxonomy): Bacteria > Bacillati > Actinomycetota > Actinomycetes > Frankiales > Frankiaceae > Frankia > Frankia sp. KB5. The sequence goes on from NZ_MRUJ01000041.1 coordinate 1,386, forward strand.
GTGTTTCACCATCGGAAGATCCCGCAAGTAGACGCAGGCCTTCACGCGTAGCGCCGGCAACACGGTCGGCGCGACCGGTCGAGTGGTCACCAGGATGTGTGGAGCGGCCGTCGCACCCGGGTGCCCGAGTTCCAGTGCTGGGTCGAAGACGGTGACGCGGACGACGAGCGAGCCGGTTCTGCCTCCGACCGCGTGACGGACCAGCTTCAGGACGTGTTCCGGATCGAGGTCGGCTGCAAAGACGATGCGGCAGTCACGRACCAGCCGGCTCAGGTGCAGCGGCAGGCCCCGTACCCGGCCATCATCGACGCGCATCGAGGTGAAGTGCCCGAGGTTGGTCAGGGCCAGCGCCGCGAGCGCCTCAGGGGTGACCGGGTGGCCGTCGAGTTCCGCCATGTCCTGGAGTCTGGCAGCCGGGGGCAGCCCGGCAAGCGGATGGGTGTCTGGGTCCGCCAAGTTCAGTGAAAGTTCGGTACTGGGACGGTGCAGTGACCTTGTGGGTGGAGCTCGTGTCGCGGCAATCTGGGGACTCTCTACAGAGTCATAACCCGCTAGTCCCACCCACTTCCCGATCTTGGACACTGAGCTGGCGGTCGGGATCCCAATGCTGCCTCCACCCGCAGAAGCGGTCCGGGAGACTTCACCTCGCGCCCATTTATCGAGACGCTTGTTCAGAGATGCATGGAGATGACGAAAGCATCTATTCGCCATGGGCCCACGTGACCAGACCCACGAACGAACCCGGGGCCGCCGGCCGGACGCCCGCCGAGGGCCACCAGCCCAGCCCTGACCGGTCGTCGTCCAGCGCCGTGCTGCGTTCCGGAGTCGGACAGGGCGTGGTGGCCGGGGTGGGGAGGGAGCCGGTCGGAGCGGCCGTTGACGGCGCTCACTCCCCACCGCTCCCGATCCGGACGCCACATCCGGGCTGGGGTGTGGTCGAGCTGGACGTGAACGGCCGAGTTGTCCGGATCATCGTCGGTGAGCCGGAGTTCCGCAGCCCTGCCGATGCCGATCTGTACGCCCGCAGCAGAGGTCTTCCTGATCACCGCGTCGCGCCGGTTGACCTCGGCAGTCGGGTGCCGCCCAGGCTCTGAGACAGAGGCTGCCCCGGCCCGTCCATCCCGGCGCAGCTTCCCGGGATCCGAAACGGGGCCGCCCCGTCCACAGACGGCCCGTCCAGCACCCCGCCCACGGTGCGGCCTGCGACCGCGAGCGGGCCCTTGAACGCGCCGTAGCGACGTTCGACGACTTCCTGGCCTTTGTAGCGGGCGAGTACCTCGGCGGGGCCGATGGTGTCGGGCAGGTTGGTCAGCAGGGCGTACCAGCCGTCGGTGGCGGCCTCGGCGTCGAGCGCGGCGGAGTCGAAGTGCCAGGTCAGGGCCGGTTTCCCGGTGTCCGGATCGACGCTGGTGGCGGCGACGAGGTAGCGGGTGACGCGGTGTTTCGTCGCCAGCAGGGTCAGGCGGGCTTTCACCGCGGCTTCGGTGCGGTAGAGGTGGTGGCTGCCCGCGGCGCGGGTGAGGGTGTCGAGGTCGGTGCGGGCGCGGTCGAGTTTGAGTGCGCGGGCGGCTTTGGCGGCCTGGTCGTTCGCGGACGACCAGATGAACACCGTGCGCACGGTGACCGCCGCGTCGGTCTTGCGGGGCCCCCGCAGGGTTGTCACGCCCTCGCGGGCCCGGTAAGTCGCCCGGGCGTGGATCGGCTTGTCCTGGTCGCGCGCCGCGACGTGGTCGACGAGGGTGGCGGTGGCCCAGTCCTGGGCGGCTAGGACCTGCGCGGGCACGGCCGTCGTCGGTGCCGGCGCGAGGAACGTGACCCCAGGCGTGGAGGTCAGCGCGGTCAGGTTGGGGTAGGAGACGAGTTTGCTGTCGCCGACCAGCAGGAACCGCCGTTCGCCGGCGATCGTGGTCAGGGCGCGTATCGCGGCGGTGACCTGGGAGACCTGACTGACCTCACCGGCGCCGCCGTCGTAGGCGCGGTGGACCAGCGGGATCCCGCCGTCGCCGGTGGTCGCGGGCCCGGTCTGGACCTTTTGAGGTCGGGGCGGCGGTCCTTGGGATGGCCGTACTTCGGGGTCGCGTAGTCGCCGTCGGCCTCGGGGTAGGCGCCGTGCGGCGAGATCGAGTAGGGGTCGGACCGGGGCGCGGTGCTGGTGTTCCCACCAGCCCGTTTCCCCGGCCCGCCCTCCGAACCGGACGTGCCCGTTGGCCGGGCATCCGGCTCTCCACAAGCCCCGTTGGGCGGGGCGTTCCGTCACGCGCCGATCGGCCACGGGCGGGGGATCTTGGTTCCCCGGTAGTAGTAGCGCCTGGTGCTCACGCTTGCCGGGTTGAACAAGACCACCTCGCCGTCGGCGGGCCACCATCCGTCGCAGGTGAAGCGGCGGCGGAGTTCCTTCCAGGTCGTCTTCGGGTGCTTGCGGCGCAACCATCCGAAGACCCGCTGCCACAGATAGGCCCTCACCCATGCGAAGGTCCTGCTGGAGCAGCCGTAGCGGAAGTAGGAGGTCCAACCCCGCAGCATCGAGGTCAACTGATGCAGCAGGGCTGCGAGCGGAAGATTCTTGTCCTGCCTGCACAACGCCTTGATCTTGGCCATAACGGCGACCAGCGCCTTCTTGGCCGGGTAGACGTAGACGTAGCGCTTGGTCGTGYCTCGCTTGGGATGGCGGTGGATGCGCCACCCGAGGAAGTCGAGGCCCTTGTCAATGTGGGATATCAGGGTCTTTTCCGGCGACAGGCGCAAGCCCATCGTGGACAAGACCTCCGCTGCTTCCGCGCACAGACCCTCGGCCTGTTCCCGGGTCCCGGCAACCGCCAGGACCCAATCGTCCGCGAACCTGATGAATCGACAGTTCGGCAGACCACGGTAGCGGCGTCTGGCCAGCCCGTTACCGTCGAGCCGATACCCGGCGAAGTGCTCGTCGAGTACCGACAACGCGACATTAGCGATCACGGGGGACAGAATCCCACCCTGCGGGGTTCCGGYCCTGGTCCCCGCGAGCGTGCCGTCCTCGGTGAGGATACCCGCCTTGAGGAATGCCTTCACCAGGGCCAGGACGCGTTTATCCCCGATTCGACCCCGGATCCGCCCCATAACAGCGGAATGCGAGATCTCGTCGAAGCAGGCTTCGATGTCTCCCTCCACGATCCACTCATACGAGCGGGACGTGAAGTGGTGCACCTCTGCCACGGCGTCATGGGCCCGGCGTTTGGGGCGGAACCCGTAGGAACACGGGAGGAAATCCGCCTCGAACACAGGCTCCAGAACCAGCTTGAGAGCGCCTTGGACCACCCGATCCCGCAGGGCGGGAATCCCCAGCCGGCGGCGCTTGCCCGCCCCCGGCTTCGGGATCATCCGCTCCCGCACGGGGATCGGGCGGAAGCTGCGGGTCTTCAACTCATCCCGCAACTGGCCGAGAAAGACCTCGACCCCTTTCACGGTCTCGACGTAGTAGGCGGTCTCGCCGTCCACCCCGGCCGTGCGTRCTCCCTTGTTGCCCCGCACGCGAGCCCAGGCCACCAGCAGGAAGTCCGGGTCGCAGACAAGGTTGTGCAGATCATCGAACCGGCGATCGGGATCGCCGGTCGCCCAACGGTGCAGTTTGGTCTGGATCTCCTGTACCCGACGCTCGGCCCGCACGAGCGCGAGCTCCGGTTCATCGGTGTTCACCAATGTCCTTCAGGCATTCCAGCAGCCTCTCCGCTGACTTGCTGGCCCCCTTCGCCGTGCACGGAGCTTTCCTCCGCTCGGACTACTACGAGGCCTCCGCCCCACCCGCGACCGTCAGCCGACGACGAGCCTGCCCGGGACCAGGCTGAGTGCCTGGACCGATAGGGCGGTCGCGGATGGTTCCCACGTTCGCTGAGCGCCGATCGACGAGGGAGGTGCCCAGCTTTGTCCCGGCAGCATCGCCACGCCTACGCCGCAGTCCTTCAACGTGGCCTCCCCACCGGCACAACTCCCCGGCTTCGGAGTTGACCGCCCGACCACACGGCGGTCACGCACTGCAAACCGGCCCTTATCCACCAGGTTGGAGCCGGCACTGGGCTTACGGGACGTTCGCGCTGGTTCCTCTCGTACACCTTCTCGTCTCGCTAGCCGGACCCGCACCGTCTGGCAGTGCCGATGCGTCCCGTCGTTGTCAGGGCTGCTTCCCGCCCTCCCCGGCGCCTCCCGGGTCAGACTGCCCTCAGCTTCTACCCGGCTGCTGCGACAGCCGGACGGCGGGGTCCTTCCACCCCCGCTCGGCCACTCAGCGCCTCGTGGCGCACCGTCATGTCCCAGTGGATCCGGGACACGTCGATGCCGTAGGCGGTGATCGCCGCGGCGCCGACCGAGCCGACGACGGCCTCGCAGACCGGGGCGAGCGCGTCCAGCGCCCGACCGACCCGGTCGTCGTTCAACACGTCCGGCGCGAGGCCGAACATCTCCTCGACCGCCCACTGGCGTGCCCACCGTTCGACGTGCAGCAGCGGGGTCGGCGAGGTCAGCCGGTTGGCGACCAGCGCGGCGATCACRTCGCCGTGGGTGGCCCGGTTGACCTTGTCACGCATCGGGGCGAGCCGGTCGATCGTGCCCGCGACATCGAGGCGGGCCAGGTAGTCACGCACGACGGGCAGCGCGCCGAGCGGCTTCTCGACGCTCGGCGGCCCGTAGTCCATCGCGACCGTCACAGCCAGGAACAGTCCCAGACCCGTCACTACCGATCGCGGTCACCCCGACGTGATCCGAACAAGAGATCAAGCAGCTGGCTCATCGCACGCACGCACGTGCGGAAGACAAGTCCAGCTCACGAGGGCCACGGCGCGCCGCGTTCTCCCCGCGTGTTCTGCAGCATCTCGGCGACGAGGAAGGCCAGTTCCAGCGCCTGCCCGGTGTTCAGACGGGGGTCGCAGGCGGTCTCGTAACGGCCGCCGAGGTCGTCTTCCCCGATGAGTTCGGCCCCACCGAGGCACTCGGTGACGTTCTCCCCGGTCAGCTCGATGTGCAGGCCACCGGGGTGGGTGCCCAACGCCTTGTGGACCTCGAAGAAGCCGAAGACCTCGTCGAGGACATCGTCGAAGTGGCGCGTCTTGACGCCGCCCACGTCACGGGTGTTGCCGTGCATCGGATCGCACGACCACACCACTGGCGGCCCGGCGGCGTTGACCTTCTCGATGATCGGGGGCAGCGTGTCCCGGACCCGCTTTGCCCCCATCCGGGAGATCAGGGTGAGCCGGCCGGGGACATGGTCGGGGTTGAGCCGCTCGGCAAGCTCGAGGACCTCGTCCGGGCCAGCCTTCGGCCCGATCTTGCAGCCGATCGGATTGCCCACCCGGGACAGCAGGTCGACGTGGGCACCGTCGAGGTCCCGGGTCCGCTCGCCGATCCAGATCATGTGGGCGGACAGGTCGTACGGGTCGCCGGTGGCGTCCTCGATCCGGGTCAGGGCACGCTCGTACTCCAGCAGGAGGCCCTCGTGACTCGTGAACAGCTCGACCCCGGTCAGCGCGGCGGTCCGATCGAGGTCGATGCCGCAGGCGGCCATGAAGGCGAGGGCACGCTCGATGTCCGTCGCCATCACCTCGTAGCGGCGACCCGCCGCGGAATCCCGCACGAACGCCTTGTTCCACTCGTGGACCTTCGACAGGTCGGCGAAACCTCCGGTGGCGAAGGCCCGCACGAGGTTCAGCGCGACTGCGCTCTGGTGGTAGGCGGCGACCATCCGCATCGGATCGGGCTGCCGCGCGGCGGCCGTGGGCGCGATGTCGTTGACGGCGTCGCCCCGGTAGGAGGGCAGCCCGGTGCTGGCCTCGATGTCCGCGGACCGCGGCTTGGCGTACTGCCCGGCGATGCGGGCGACCTTCACCACCGGCGTGCTCGCGCCATAGGTGAGGACGACCGCCATCTGCAGCAGCGTCTTGACCTTGTCCCGAATCTTGTCGGCGGTGTTCGCCACGAAGGTCTCGGCGCAGTCACCGCCCTGCAACAGGAACGCCTCGCCCCGAGCGACCAGCGCGAGACGGTCGGTCAGGGACCGGATCTCGGGCGCGGTGACCAGCGGGGGGAGGGCCGCAAGCTGGTCATGGGCGGCTCTCAACTCTGCCGGGTCGGGCCAGGACGGCTGCTGCTTGGCCGGAAGGGTCCGCCAGAGATCCAGTACGCTCACCACACCAGGGTACGGCCCAGGTCGAGCTCGAGCGGTCACCATCGCCCGACATCTTCCCGGGAATCGGCGTCTTCCCTTGGACAGGCATCCGCCCGGAACTCGGCACCCGGCCCTGGCTCCCGAATCGGGACCGGATCCTGGACCGAAATCAGATCCTGGAGCGGGATCGGTTCCCGGACCGGGATCGGTTCCCGGACCGGGATCGGTTCCCGGAGCGGATCCGGCCCGACGGCCCGCCCCTCCCCCGGTCAGCCGAAGAAGATCTCGGCCTCGTGGTAGAGCTCCTCGGGCACCGTCTTGAGCTCGCGGGTCGCATCCTGCAGCGGAACCCGGTCGATGCGGGTGCCGTGCAGGGCGACCATCACCCCGAAGTCGCCTTCGTGCACGGCGTCGACGGCGTGCAGTCCGAAACGCGTCGCGAGCCATCGATCGAAGGCCGTGGGCGTGCCGCCGCGCTGCAGATGCCCGAGTACCGTCGCGCGCGCGTCACGACCGGTGCGGGCGCGGATCTCGGTCTCCAGGACCGCCCCGATGCCCTGCAGGCGGACATGCCCGAAGGCATCGACCTCACCCTCCCTGGCGACCAGGGTACCCGTGATCGGGACGGCACCCTCGGCCGCGACGATGATCGGCGCGTAGTGGGTGGCGAACCGGGCTTCGACGAAGGCGCACACCTTGTCGAAGTCGAACGGCCGCTCCGGGATGAGAATGACGTTGGCTCCCCCCGCCATGCCGCTGTGCAGAGCGATCCACCCGGCATGACGGCCCATGACCTCAACGATCAACACCCGGTGATGGCTTTCCGCGGTGGTGTGCAGCCGGTCGATCGCCTCCGTGGCGATGTTGACCGCGGTGTCGAAACCGAAGGTGTAGTCCGTCGCGGAGAGGTCGTTGTCGATGGTCTTGGGCACTCCGACCACGGGCAGTCCCTCGGCGTGTAGTTGGGCGGCCACCCCCAGGGTGTCCTCCCCGCCGATCGCGATGAGCGCGTCCACCTCGGCTGCGGCGAGGTGCTCGCGCACCAGCGCCGGCCCGTCCACGGCGGCGTAGGGATTGGTGCGGCTGGAGCCGAGGATCGTGCCGCCACGCGGGAGGATCCCCCGCACGGCCGCGATGTCCAAGGGGACCGTCTCGCCGGTCAGCGGCCCTCGCCAGCCGTCCCGGTACCCGACAAAGCTGTGGCCGTAGACGCTCTCTCCCTTGCGCACGACGGCCCGGATCACCGCGTTGAGTCCCGGGCAGTCGCCGCCGCCGGTCAGTACGCCGATCCTCATCCCGAGTCCTCTCGTCGACCGTACACCGCTTTCTCCGGCGGCAGCGTAGCGGGAGAGCCACACTTCAGGACAACAGCGCGGTCACGTGGCGTGGCAATGACGAGGCCGCCACGGCCACGTCATCGACTCATCGGGATGGGTTCGACACGGCGGCGACCTGGGCGCGCAGCGGGGCGAGAACCCGCCACCGGGCGAGGTTGTGCAAGGCGTCGGCGAGCGCATCGTGGGCGTTGGGCGGCGGTGCGGGAAGAACCGGCCGGCCCACTTCCTCCCACAGCTGACGCAGGTCCCGGGTGAAGCGGGGCAGCTGGGCGGGCAGGGCGGTCATCGTGCCGAAGAGCTGGCAGAGCACCACGTGGTCATAGGCCCCGTACCAGGCCCACAGCTCGGGGGCACCGCCCGCGGTCAACAGCGCGGCGACCTCGTCGCGGATTCGGGCCCGCGGCTTCCACGCCTCGTCCGATGGCGACGGCAGCTGGTCGAGGACGTTGCGACGGACCCAGGGCACAGCCCACGACGGGTCGAACTCGGTCGACACGGCATAGTACCGCTGTGTGCCGTCCTCGCTGACGATTCCGACGCTGACCAGATCGAGCCAGTGATGACCGGTGTCGGCGCGTTCGATGAACTCGGTGTCGTAAAAGAAGCGGGTTCCCACCGGCTCAGTCTCCTCCGGCCGAGGTGTCCGCCATGGTCGGCCGCTCGACCGCGGACCACCCCGGGCCGGGGCCCGAGCGCCGGCGCCACGGGCGCAGCAAGGCCCCGAGCAGCAGCGCCGCCAAGGCGGCACCGACCAACGGCAGCAGCCACAGCAGCGGCCCGGAGTACTCCTCCGTGGCGTCATCCCCGGACGCCGCCACCCGCGGACCGTCCGGTCCCGGCGACCGCCCTCCCGCCGGGACGATCGCCGGCGTCGCGCGGCAGCCGGCCGAACCCGCGACGGACGGCGGAGTCACCGCGGGACCGGTCGCCGGAGAGACCCGGACCTCGACCCGGGCGGCGCCGGGATCACTGACGAGGCAGAGCAGACCCGCCCCGGGCGCGGAC